>NZ_JBVVPQ010000003.1:84249-222229 GCF_055811695.1 Bradyrhizobium sp. MI1.3
TTAAAAAAACGCGGGGGGGTTAAAAAAACCGCGGTGGGGCTAAAAACCCAACCCCGGGCCCCCCCCCCCGGGGGGCCCCCCCCCCCCGGGGGCCCCCACCCCCTTTCCCTTCCGGTCCGCTTCGATGCGCATGATCCGCGCGCCGACGGATATGTCCGGCAGATCGAGCTTCATCGCGAACGTGTCGTGCTGCACCGTGCCGTCCGCGGCATGCGGATGGCGATCAACGTCCGCGTCAGCGACTTCATCGGCGTCGCGCTGCGCGGCAACGACGAGGCCCAGACCCTCGTCCTCGTGCATCGCGATCCCTCGCTCTCCATTCCGCTGCTGGTCAGCGCCGATGGCGACGAACTCGTTGAGGCCTGGGCGATCTGGAGCGAGCTGTTCGCGCTTCCGCAGCTCGACGAAGGCGCACGCCAACCCGCGCCGCGGCGTCGCCGCGCCAACGCGATCCGCCACCGCCGTCCGAAATTTCTGATGCGCCGCCGCACCGGTGTCGCACGCGAGTTGTCGGTGCATCGCGACGAGCGCGAGATCATCGCGCGGAGTTAGGCCGCTCGCAGCACCGCGTCGGCCAGCAAACCCGCAAAGAGCAACAGCCCCGCATCGCGATTCGAGTAGAACAGGCGCTTGCAGAGATCGCCGTCGCTGATATTCAGCCGCGCGATCTGCGAGGCCAGATGCACGGCGAAGGCCCCAAGTCCGAGCCAGGCCGGCCAGCGCGCATCGCCCGACGCCAGCGCCACGCCGATCAGCAGCATCGCCAGGCCGTAGAACAGGATCAGCGCCTGGTGCGTATGCGCGCCGAACAGGCGCGCGGTGGACTTGATGCCGATCAGCGCATCATCCTCTGCGTCCTGATGCGCGTAGATCGTGTCGTAGCCGATCACCCAGGAAATCGCGCCGGCATAGAGCACGAGTGCGGTGACGTCGATGCGCCCGAAGGTGACGGCAAATCCCATCAGGGCGCCCCAGGAGAACGCAAGCCCGAGCACGATCTGCGGCCACCAGGTGATGCGCTTCATGAACGGGTAGATCGCGACGATCAGCAGTGAGGCAATGCCGGTCAGGATCGCGAAGCGGTTGAACTGCAGCAACACCACGAGCCCGATCAGCGCCTGCGCGACCATGAAGGCCAGCGCCTGCTTCGCGCTCACCTGGCCCGACGGCAGCGGTCGCGAGCGGGTGCGCTCGACCTTGTCGTCAAGATCACGGTCGGTGATGTCGTTCCAGGTACAGCCTGCCCCCCGCATCACGAAGGCGCCGATGAAGAACAGGACGATGGTGAGCGGCAGCCCGCGGACGTCATGCGCCATGCCGGCGGCGAGCGCCGCCGACCACCAGCACGGCATCAACAGGAGCCAGGAGCCGATCGGACGATCAAAGCGGGACAAGCGCAGATAAGGCCGCGCCCATTGCGGCGCACGCGTATCGACCCAGTTGCCGGTGGAATCGGCAACTCGGGCGGATGTGTCGCTCATCGCGTCAGGACGTTGCCGTTGAGTGTATCGAAGGTGCTGCCGCCCTTCTTGCCGGCATTGGCCTCGGGCGCCGAGCCCGAACCCAGCACTTCGCTCAGCGACGGACCGGCCGGTCCGCGCGGCTGGTTCTGCATCTGCTGCGCGACGTTGCAGACCTTCGCCGTCATGGCCTCGGTGTTCTTGTGGCCGTCCTTCATCTGCGCGCCGACCTGCGCCGGAATCCCGCATTTCGAGGCGTTGGCCTCGATGTACTTGATCATCTTGGTCTCAGCCTGGCTGAAGTTGCGGATCAGCTTGCAGGCCTCGTCAGGTGGAGCGTGACGGTCGCTCGCGGCCTTGATCAGCTTGCCGCGCTTTTCGGCATCCTCGCGCAGAGGCATGAACGCCTTCATGCAGTCCTCGCCGGGACCGGCTTGCGTGGGGGGCGCGGCGGGGGAGGGGCCCGGGGCCCCCCCCCCCGCCCGGGCGCGGGGGGGGGGGGGGGGGGTGGGGGCGCCCCCCCCTCCCCCCCCCCCCCCCCCCCCCCCCCCCCCCCCCCCCCCCCCCCCCGCCGCGCGGGGGCCCGCGGCGGGCCGCCGGCCCCCCCCCCCCCCCCCCCCCCCCGACAGGCGCGGCGCCGTTTACGGGGAAGGACGATTGCGGCGCGCCGCCGACGGAGGCGACGGGCGCCGAGCCGTTCACGGGCGGAAACGCGGAACTTGTTGGGGCCTGGCCCGGCAGCGGCGCGGGGAAACCCTGCGCATAGGCACAAACGGCGCCCATCGTGACCATGGCGGCAGTGATCGGAACCATCAAATGACGGATCATCAAGGCAGTCTCTCCGGCAGGAGCTTGCGGGGTTCGGCGTCTTCCCAATTGAAGCGCAACCAGCGTGCTCGCGATTTTACGATTCCCGCCGGCCCTTAACAACCCGTTGAATAGGGCAGGAGCGCGGCGCGCCGACGCACCATTTTGGCAAAATTTACCCCGAAAGTACTGCTTTCGGTTAAGAACGGCGGCAAATTGGACTTTTGAACGATGCCCTCCCACGATTTCCGCGGCCCCCGCCTGTTCGTCGATGCCCCCCTGGCCCAGGATGGCAGGGTCGAGCTCGACCGCGACCAGAGCAATTATCTCGGCAATGTGCTGCGGCTTGCCGCCGGGGCCGAGGTCTTGGCGTTCAACGGCCGCGACGGCGAATGGCAGGCCGCCATCGAAGGCCGCAAGCGGCCGGACGGCCTCGTCATCCTCCAGCAGACCCGGCCGCAGGACAGGCTGCCCGACCTCTCTTACGTCTTCGCCCCGCTCAAGCACGCCCGGCTCGACTACATGGTGCAGAAGGCCATCGAGATGGGCGCTGCCTCGCTTCAGCCGGTTCTGACCCGGTTCACCCAAGCTTCCCGCGTCAATACCGAGCGGATGCGCGCCAATGTCGTCGAGGCGGCCGAGCAATGCGGCATTCTCAGCATCGCCACCGTTGCCGAGCCGGTGCCGCTGGAGCGCTTCCTGACCCAGCGCGCCGCTGGCAGGCTGCTGATCTTCTGCGACGAGGCGGCGGAGCTCGAAAACCCCATTCAGAGCCTGCAAGGCGCAGGCGCGGCAGAGGGAATCGACGTGCTGATCGGCCCCGAAGGCGGCTTTGCCGGGGAAGAGCGGGCGCTGCTGCTGCGGCAGCCGAATATCCTGCGGCTGGCGCTGGGACCGCGGATCATGCGGGCCGACACGGCCGCGGTGGCCGCGCTGGCGCTGGTGCAGGCGGTGCTGGGCGATTGGCGTGGCAAAATGGCCTGATGCCGATATTGGCCGACCGTTAAGCGATTGATCCTTTGGAGGTCGAAACCGCTTTCGGGCCATGCTAAGGCCTGCGGCAATTCGCTCCCCTTGCTTGCCCTGCCCGGTTCCACCGGGACGATGGACCCCGACATGACCGCGACTGCCACCTCAAATGCTGCCGGCTCCGCCGCCTGGGCGGACACGCTGCTGCTGTCGTTCGCGCAGGCGGGCTATGTCAGGGCCGAGCCCGCGATCCTGCAGCCGGCCGAACCGTTCCTGGATCTCTCCGGCGAGGACATCCGCAAGAGCCTGTACCTGACCACGGACCTCTCCGGCGAGGAGCTGTGCCTGCGCCCGGACCTGACCATTCCGGTGGCCCGCGACTATCTCAGCTCTGGCCGTGCCGGCCAGCCGGCCGGGTTCAGTTATCTCGGCCCGGTGTTTCGCTACCGCAACGGCCAGAGCAACGAATTCCTGCAGGCCGGCATCGAATCGTTCGGCCGCCAGGACCGCGCCGCGGCCGATGCCGAGATGCTGGCGCTGGCGCTGGAGGCGACCGCCGCCTTCGGCGTCGGCGACGTCGAGATCCGCACCGGCGACGTAGCGCTGTTCAACGCGCTGCTCGACGCGCTCAACCTCTATCCGGTCTGGCGCCGCCGCCTGGTCAAGGATTTCAACCGCAAGATCAGCCTGGAGCAGGATCTGGAGCGGCTGGCAGCCGCGACGACCGCGACCCGCAGCGAATATGAGGGCGTGCTCGCGGCGCTCGCAGGCTCCGACCGCAAGGCGGCACTCGCTTTCGTCACCGATCTGATGTCGATCGCCGGCACCACCAATGTCGGCGGTCGCACCACCGCCGAGATTGCCGATCGCTTCCTCGAGCAGTCGACGCTGAAGGGCGGCGCGCTGCCGCGCGAGGCCATGGCCGTGCTCAAGCGTTTCCTGTCGATATCGGGTAACCCCGATGACGCCGTCGCCGAGCTGCGCGCGCTCACCAATGACGCGAAGCTCGACCTCAGTGCTGCGGTCGACCAGTTCGAAAGCCGGGTCGGCTTCATGGCCGCGCGCGGCATCGATGTGAAGGGGACGCGCTTTTCGACCGCGTTCGGACGCGGGCTCGATTACTACACCGGCTTCGAATTCGAGCTGCATCACCGCGGCAACGGCGCCGAGCCGCTGGTTGCCGGCGGCCGCTATGACGGGCTGATGACCCAGCTTGGATCGGCCGAGCCGATCCCCGCAGTCGGTTTCTCGGTCTGGGTGGATGCGCTGACCCGGATCGGCCGCAAGGTGGGAGCTTAAGTCATGAGCGCGCCATTCGTTCTGGCCGTTCCCTCCAAGGGCCGCCTGCAGGAAAACACCGAGGCCTTCTTCGCCCGCGCTGGGCTGAAGCTGTCGAAGGCGGGCGGCGCCCGCGACTATCGCGGCACGCTCGCGGGTCTCGACAATGTCGAGGTCGCCTATCTCTCGGCGAGCGAGATCGCCTCGCAGTTGTCCCGCGGCTCGGCGCATCTCGGCGTCACCGGGGAGGATCTGGTGCGCGAGACCATCGCGGACGCCAACAAGCGCGTCTCCCTGATCGAAGGCCTCGGCTTCGGCTATGCCGACGTCGTCGTCGCGGTGCCGCAGGCGTGGATCGACGTCCGCACCATGGCCGACCTCGACGACGTCACCACCGGCTTCCGCGAGCAGCATCACATGCGGATGCGGGTCGCGACCAAGTTCATCAACCTCACCCGCGCCTTCTTCCAGAGCCAAGGCATCACCGATTACCGCATCGTCGAAAGCACGGGCGCGACCGAAGGCGCGCCGGCCGCCGGCAGCGCCGAGTTGATCGTCGACATCACCACGACCGGCGCGACCCTCGCCGCCAACGGATTGCGGGTGCTCGACGACGGCGTGATCCTGCGCAGCCAGGCCAATCTGGTCGCCTCGAGAGACGCCGATTGGTCGCCGCAGGCGCGGGAGACCGCGCGAATCATCCTCGATCACATCGCGGCGCGGGCGCGGGCCAACAAATACCGCGAAGTTCGCACCCGCTTCCGCCAGTGCGACGCGGCCATGCTCACCGAGGCCCACGAGCGCTTCGGCGTCGAAGCCCCGTTCGGCGGACCGACCTCGTCGGGCATGCTCACGCTGCACTGCCCGCCGGGCCAGCTCTACGCACTCGCGAGCTTCCTGCGCGGGCATGGCGCCGAGACCGTCTCCGTGGTTTCGCTGGATTACGTGTTCGACCGGGAGAACCCGCTGTTCGCCAGGCTCGAGGCGTTCCTGCGGCAGTGAGCCCAAAGTTTGTTGAGCAATTCCGTTCAGCGTAGCGACAGCAAACGGCAGCTACCATATGCTGTCGGGATGACCTTGCAAGAAAACCTGATCGCCTCTGGAACCTTGATCCATGACGCTGGGCTCTGACGTTTCCGGCATGACGACCACCGCGGCCAGCGCCGCCGCGAAGGGACTGTCGATTGTCGTCCCGCTCTACAACGAAGCGGCGGGCCTCGCCGCCCTGCACCAGCGCATCTGCGATCTCGCAAAGACCTTGCGGCAGCGCTATCGCCTGGCTTGCGAGATCGTTTATGTCGACGACGGCAGCGCGGACGCGACACTGTCGATCGCCCGCGCACTGCCGGCCGACGCGGTCGACGTCCAGGTGGTGTCGTTGTCGCGCAATTTCGGCAAGGAGGCCGCGCTGATGGCCGGCCTCGACCATGCCCGGCTCGGCGCGGTGCTGTTCATGGACGGCGACGGCCAGCATCCGCCGTCGCTGGTCGAGCGACTGGTGCGGCACTGGATCGAGGACGGCTACGACGTCGTCTATACCGCCAAGGCGCATCGCGACAACGAGCCGTTCCTGCGGCGGCTCGCCGGGCGCGGCTTCTATGCGCTGATCAATTGGGGCGCGCGCCAGAAGATTCCGGAAGACGCTGGCGATTTCCGCCTGCTGTCGCCCCGCGCCGTCGCAGCACTGAGGCAGCTGCCGGAGCGCAACCGCTTCTTCAAGGGCCTCGCGAGCTGGATCGGCTTCCGCCAGATCCGCGTCGATTACGAGCCCGCACCGCGCACCCATGGCGTGACAACCTTCAGCGCCGCGCGTCTGCTTGGTCTTTCGATCGAAGGCGTCACCTCGTTCTCGGTGGCGCCGCTGCGCTTCGCCAGCCTGCTCGGCGTGATCCTCGCCGGCGGAGCGTTCCTGTTCGGTCTGTCGATCCTCTGGGAGGTCTTGACCACCGGCAAGCAGGTGCCCGGCTATCCCTCACTCGTGATCGGCCTGATGACGATCGGCGGCGTGCAGCTCATCATGATCGGCATCGTCGGCGAATATATCGGCAAGATCCTGTCCGAGCTGAAGGCGCGCCCGATCTACTTCGTCGCCGAGCACAGTGAAAAGCATTTCGAGACCGACAAGGCCCAGGATGCTTCAAGCCTGGACGCCTCGAAGAGGACGGCGGCCGAATGAGCGCGGCCGCGCCGCCACGGCGGATCTGGCTCTGCGCCGACGATTACGGCATCAGCCCGGGCGTCAATCGCGCCATCCGCGACCTGATCGAACGCGGCCGTCTCAACGCGACGTCGGTAATGATGGTGGGACCTGCGGTCGAGCGCAGCGAGATCGAGGCGCTCCAGGCGGCGGCGCAAGCGAGCCCGCGCTGCGCGATCGGATTGCACGTGACATTGTCGGCACCGTTCCGGCCGCTCACCATGCATTTCCGCCCGCTCGACGGCGACATGTTTCTCCCGTTTCCGAAGCTGCTCCGCGCCGGTCTTGCGCGAAGGCTCGACCGCGAGTTCTTTCGCAACGAGGTCAAGGCGCAGCTGGCAGCCTTCGCGAAAGCGTTCGGGCGCGCGCCTGACTTCGTCGACGGTCATCAGCATGTGCAGCTCTACCCGCAGGTGCGCGACGGCTTTGTCGACGCAGTCGCCGAAGCCGCGCCAAAAGCCTGGGTGCGCCAGGGCGGCCGCGACCTGCCGTTGCTGCAGCGGCTGGCCTCGCCGAAAGCCATGGTGCTCGATATCCTCAGCGCGCAATTCTGCCGCCGTGCCGGCAGCGCGGGCCTCAGCTTCAATCCCGGTTTCGCCGGCGCCTATGATTTCACGCAGGCCGCCGATTTCGGTGCGCTGATGCGGCAATTCCTCGAAGGCCTGCCGGATGGCGGCCTCATCATGTGTCATCCCGGCTTCGTCGACGACATCCTCACCGGGCTCGACCCGATGACGGATGTCCGCGAACGCGAGCACGCCTATCTCGCCGGCGATGCCTTCGCGCGCCTGCTGACGGACAGCGGCGTCACGCTGGGGTGAACCGGTGGAAGTTTGCGAGAAAGCCGCCCGCGAGGCAGCTTGTCGCATACCGAAATTTAATCCTGCCGGCACTGTTGGGGCCACAATGGAACCCTACATCTGCCTCGCGCTTGTTTTGCGCAAGGGAGACTGACCATGACGCCGCAGGAACGCCAGCTCGTCGACGAGCTTTTCGATCGGCTTTCGAAACTGGAAAATGCACCGCGCGATCCCGACGCGATCGCCGCAATCTCCGACGGCCTGCGCAAGGCCCCCGGCGCTGTCTATGCGCTGGTTCAGACCACGCTGTTGCAGGACGAGGCGCTGAAGCGCGCCCACAACCGCATCCAGGAGTTGGAGGCGGGGCAGGCGCCCGAGCAGGCGCAGTCCGGCGGTTTCCTGGACACCATGCGCGACACGCTGTTCGGCGGGGGTCCATCGCGCGGCTCGGTTCCGAACGTACCGCCGCGTGACTCGCGGCCGGTCTGGAACAGCGGCCAGGCGATGCAGCAGCCTCAGCCCGGTTACGGCCAGCCGCCTTATGGGCAGGCATACGGTCAGGGTCCAAATCAGGGTCCAGGCCAGGGCTATGGCGCGCCGCCGGTCGGCGGTGGCGGCTCGTTCCTCGGCACGGCGGCGGCAGCCGCGGCCGGCGTCGTCGGCGGCTCGCTGCTGCTGTCCAGCATCCGCGGCATGATGGGCGGACCGCACCAGCAGGCTTTTGGCGACACCAATGCCCTGGGCGACCGCAGCGCTGGTGGAGGCCCCTGGAGCGGCGGCGACCAGTCCGGCGGATCGCTCGCGCGCGATGCCGGCCTCGACGACATCGGCTCGAACCGCGACCGCGGCGATGCGTCCCGCCAGGGCTTCGCCGACCACGCATCGAACGACGACCAGAATTACAACGATCAGAACGACAATGACGACAATGTCGACCTCGCCGACGACAGCGATTTCGGCGGCGGAGACGATGGCGGCAGCGATTACGCCTGACGCTTCTTACCCGGTGCTCCAAACGAGAACGGCCGCCGATGAGGCGGCCGTTTTTGGTTCCGAGCACTATGCGCCTACATCACGACGACCTTGGTGCCGACGTTGACGCGGCCATAGAGATCGATGACGTCTTCGTTGCGCATGCGGATGCAGCCCGAGGAGACGTTGGTGCCGATGGTCCAGGGCTCGTTCGAACCGTGGATACGATAAAGCGTCGAGCCGAGATACATCGCGCGCGCACCGAGCGGATTTTCCGGGCCGCCTTCCATATGCCTCGGCAGGTCGGGACGGCGCGCGATCATTTCCGCCGGCGGCGTCCAGGCAGGCCATTCGCGCTTGGCCGTGATCGACTTCACGCCGGACCAGGTGAAGCCGGGACGCCCGACGCCGATGCCGTAGCGCATCGCACGACCGCTGCCCTCGACCAGATAGAGGAACTTGTTCGGCGTATCGACCACGATCGTGCCGGCGCTTTCGTTGCCGCTATAGTCAACGAGTTGTTTCTCGAATCTCGGATCGAACTGACGCTGCCGCGGATCGACCGCCTCCTGCTGGAGACCTGCGCCCTGTGTCTGCGGCTCGCCCATCGGCGGCAGGCGACGCTGGTCATAATAACCAGGCTGCTGTTGGTACACCGGCTGCTGCGGAGCGTAGGCCGGACCGCGGCCGGGCCCGTCGCCGAAGATGAACTCGATGAAGCCGCCGCCCATGTTCGAATTGGAGGCGACACGCACCGGCGCAGGCGGCACCTGCGGCTGGTACAGCACCGCGGGCGGATCGTTCGGCACGCTATTGTCGAAGGCGCTGGCGCTGTTGACGCCGGCAATGAAGGTGCAAGCGCTGCCAAGCAGCGCAACAGACATTTTCTTGAACATCGACGTACTCTGTACTGTTTCGTCTAGATCACATGCGTCGTGGCGAGGTGATGGCTGATCCGCACCCGCGACGTGGTCAATAAAGAGCAAAAGCCGTTTTGTTTGGTAAACGGAAACGCCATTTCGATTCACCACGTCGTCGGCAGCGGTGCAATTTGGCGATCAGCGTTTATTTTCGATGAACGCCGCGCACGCATGGTTAATCGCCCGTTTGCAAGCCGTCGCGCACAACCGCACGACAGTTCCGGCTGTGAACTTCGTGTTAAATCGCTTCTGCCTACAAAGACGCGTGAGTGAGGTGGGGGGAGTTCTTGATGGCTATTCACCGCAAACGTTTTCGTGTCGAAGAGGCTATTGTCGGCGAGATGCCAAGCCCCGAAATGATTGAGGAGGCTGCGCCGATGCATAGCGAGATCATGGCCGAGTTGCGTGCGATCCGTGCACAGATGGCGAAGGGCACCGTGCCCTTGTCCGGCAGCGCCGCCATGGCGGCGATCGACGCCTCCACCGCCCATGAGCTCTCCGAAGCCCGTACCATGCTCGATACTTACCGGGCGCAGATCGAGCAGTGCGAGAAGCTGAAGGTCGAGCTCGACCTCATCCACGACGCCATCGACCGCACCAAGCGCGAGATCGCGACACTGCATGGCAAGAGCTTCGACGGCGGCGAAATGGCCAAGGTCAATGGCGAGCTCGGCGCGGTCGTCGGCGGCACCGAACAGGCGACCCAGCAGATCCTCGAAGCCGCCGAGTCGATCGACCAGGCGGCCAGCGCGATGGCCAAGGTGCAATCGGCCGATCAGCAGAAGCGGCTCGCCGACGATATCCAGGAACGCGTCATCTCGATCTTCGAAGCCTGCAACTTCCAGGACCTGACCGGCCAGCGCATCAGCAAGGTCATGAGCACGATGAAGTTCATCGAGCAGCACATCAATTCCATGATGGAAATCTGGGGCGGTGTCGACGCGATCAAGTCCCACGTCGTGCCGCAGGTCGACACCCGCAGCGACGACGACAAGCTTCTCAACGGCCCGAAGCTCGCCGGCGACGTCGGCCACGCCTCGCAGGACGACATCGACGCGCTGTTCGACTGAGCGGACGCGACGCTACGGAAAACAAAACGGCGGCGAGAGCCGGCGTTTTTTTGTTTTGGACGTCATTGCGAGCGAAGCGAAGCAATCCAGATTGTGTCCGCGGAGGCAGCCTGGATTGCTTCGTCGCTTCGCTTCTCGCAATGACGAGTGGCTAGGCCGGCGCCGCGATCACGCCCTCGGCGCGCAGCGGACGTAGACCATATTGCCGTAGCGGGTGGCGGCGTCCTTGTCGATGAAGCGGGTGATGAGGACGCGACCGTCGAAGGAGACGATCTCGCGGTCCTGCTCGCCGGGCGTCGGACCCGCCGGCCCGATATAATTCTTGCCGCTGGGCGACCCCTTCAGCCGCAGCTCCTGCGGTGTTGCCTGGTCCGCCAGATGCATGATCACGCCGCCGGAGGAGCCGGCGGTGATCACGTAAGGATTTTTGCATTGGGCCCGGGCGGCAGCCTCGGTGCGGGCGCGGTCGGCCGGGTTCTGGAACGAGGCGAGGCCCCAGCGCCCAACGATCTCGTCGGCGCGGATCGACGCGGGCATTTCCGGACCGGTGCCGGGCTCGGCCTCGGGGGGCGGTGAGGACGAAGAAAAGGACGGCAGGCTCATGCCGCCGCCGCAGGCGCCAAGCAGCAGCGCCAGGCAAGAAGCCGCCGCCAGATTGGCGACCGTGCGCGCGTGAGCTGAACTGATCATGGCATTCCCCCGGACAGAACCATGGCCGCACCCCTTCCGCAGCCAAGCGCAAAACCGCTGCCGGAGCAATGACGTCCTTTAATACGCCGGCGCCCCGAACAAGTTTCCAATGTCACCATCCTATATCCGTCTCACCAATCGCTTAACCACCTTTGCTTGACAGGATCGCGGCCAAGCCATATTCCCGGACGCACCATTAGCACTCTGAAAGATGGATTGCTAACGCGCGCCGATCGATCCTCGGGAAGGGTGGACGGAAGCGCCGCCCGCCCACTTTCACTCCTTCCGAAGCGAGCCTCCAAAGGGAAACGTCATGACTAAATCCAAATTTCGTCCGCTGCATGACCGTGTCGTGGTCAAACGTATCGACGCCGAGTCAAAGACCAAGGGCGGCATCATCATTCCGGACACGGCCAAGGAAAAGCCGTCCCAGGGCGAAGTCGTCGCCGTCGGCCCCGGTGGCCGCGACGAGGCCGGCAAGCTGATCCCGATCGACCTCAAGGTCGGCGACCGTGTGCTGTTTGGCAAGTGGTCGGGCACCGAGGTCAAGATCGACAACGATGAGCTCCTGATCATGAAGGAGTCGGACATCATGGGTGTGATGGCCTAAGGCCAGACGCCTGAACGGCCGCTGAATGCATGCCCGGGTCACTCGATCCGGGCATGCATCATTCCGCCGGGTTCGATCGCAGATCCCGGAATGAGGCCACCCAATAAACAAGACACATCACGAAAATAGAAGAGGAATTGCAGACCATGGCTGCCAAAGACGTCAAGTTTTCCGGAGACGCGCGCGATCGCATGCTGCGCGGCGTCGACATTCTCGCCAACGCCGTCAAGGTGACGCTCGGCCCGAAGGGCCGCAACGTGCTCATCGAGAAGTCGTTCGGCGCGCCCCGTATCACCAAGGACGGCGTCACCGTCGCCAAGGAGATCGAGCTCGAGGACAAGTTCGAGAACATGGGCGCCCAGATGGTGCGTGAGGTCGCCTCCAAGACCAACGACCTCGCCGGCGACGGCACCACGACCGCGACCGTGCTGGCCCAGTCCATCGTGCGCGAAGGCGCCAAGTCGGTTGCCGCCGGCATGAACCCGATGGACCTCAAGCGCGGCATCGACATCGCGGTCGCGGCCGTCGTCAAGGACATCGAGAAGCGCGCCAAGCCGGTCGCCGCCTCCTCCGAGGTCGCCCAGGTCGGCACCATCTCGGCCAACGGCGATGCCGCCATCGGCAAAATGATCGCGCAGGCGATGCAGAAGGTCGGCAACGAGGGCGTCATCACCGTCGAGGAGAACAAGTCGCTCGACACCGAGGTGGACATCGTCGAGGGCATGAAGTTCGACCGCGGCTATCTCAGCCCCTACTTCGTGACCAACCCCGAGAAGATGACCGCCGAGCTCGAGGACGCCTACATCCTCCTGCACGAGAAGAAGCTGTCCGGCCTGCAGGCCATGCTGCCGGTGCTTGAAGCCGTGGTGCAGTCGGGCAAGCCGCTCGTCATCATCGCCGAGGACGTCGAGGGCGAGGCGCTGGCCACCCTGGTCGTCAACCGCCTCCGTGGCGGCCTGAAGGTCGCCGCCGTCAAGGCGCCGGGCTTCGGCGACCGCCGCAAGGCCATGCTCGAGGACCTCGCGATCCTCACCGGCGGCCAGCTGATCTCCGAAGACCTCGGCATGAAGCTCGAGAACGTCACGGTGAAGATGCTTGGGCGCGCGGGCAAGGTGGTGATCGACAAGGAGAACACCACAATCGTCAAGGGCGCCGGCAAGAAGCCGGAGATCGAGGCCCGCGTCGGCCAGATCAAGGCCCAGATCGAGGAGACCACCTCGGATTACGACCGTGAGAAGCTCCAGGAGCGTCTCGCCAAGCTCGCAGGCGGCGTCGCGGTGATCCGCGTCGGCGGCGCCACCGAGATCGAGGTCAAGGAGAAGAAGGACCGCGTCGAGGATGCGCTCAACGCCACCCGCGCCGCGGTGCAGGAAGGCATCGTCCCCGGCGGCGGCGTCGCGTTGCTCCGCGCCAAGAAGGCGGTCGGCCGTCTGACCAATGCCAATGCCGACGTCCAGGCCGGCATCAACATCGTGCTGAAGGCGCTGGAAGCCCCGATCCGCCAGATCTCCGAGAACGCGGGCGTGGAAGGCTCGATCGTCGTCGGCAAGATCCTGGAGAACAAGTCCGAGACCTTCGGCTTCGACGCCCAGACCGAGGAGTATGTCGACATGGTCGAGAAGGGCATCATCGACCCCGCCAAGGTGGTGCGCACCGCGCTCCAGGACGCCGCCTCGATCGCCGGCCTGCTGGTGACCACCGAGGCCATGGTCGCCGAGTCGCCGAAGAAGGACGCCGCGCCCGGCATGCCGGCAGGCGGCGGCATGGGCGGCTTCTAAGGCCCGCCCGTTCCATTGCAGTGTTGCGAAGGCCGCCTCCGGGCGGCCTTCTTTTTTGGCAATCGTGCCCCGTGCTTTCCAATTCAACCGGCGGCCAAAACCCACTACGGTGACGCCCGATTCGAATTGTTTGGGCATGATCTGATCGGAAAACCGCTTCACATTTTTCCGGATCATGCCCCATTGCCTCAGGGATTTCCTCGATGCGCGCGCTTGTGTTTTGCTCCACGGCCGTTCTGACGGCTCTGCTTGCAGTTTCGCCTGAGGTCGCATCCGCCCAGATGAAGCTGTCGCCGAAGGCCACGGCGCCCGGCGGCGTCGAGACGCGCTATTTCACCTCGATCGACGGGCTGATGGACGGCAATGCCGACGTGATCCTGAAGGAGACACGCCAGGGCAAGACCGTCACCGCAGCCGTGCTCGACGTCTGTTATCCCGTCGCGAAGAATTCCGACCGCAAGGACCGCTTCGTCGTCAATCTCCAGGTCGCCGGCCAGAACCTGACGGGTACGACGCAGAGCCTCGGCGCGAAGGCGCCGGTCACCGTCAAACTGCTGCGCAAACAGGCCGGAGACACCTTCGAATTCCGCGGCCAGATCAGCATCGGCCAGGCCGTGACCGAGGTCACCTCACCCGACAATTCCGATCTCAGCGAGAAGGAATTCCTCGACAACCAGACCTCCGACGACGGCATCACGCCGCAGCCGAAGGATTTCACCGACGTCTCGCCGGAAGCGATCGCGGTCAAGGTCAAGCTGGATGCCGCGACCGAGTTCCTCAAGAGCCTGAAGGGCCAGGACGTCGAGGTGACGCTGGCGAGCCTCACCGTCGGCTGCGACGCGCTGCGCGCGGGCGAGCAGACCATCAACATGTCGGTCGATCCGGAGCGCGCCAGCGCGCTGCTGGCAAAATTCAAGGCGACGCCCGGCGTCACCGCCGCGGGCTGGACCGCGGGCATGACCGAGATGGACCGCACCATCCGCATTGCCGCCGCCGATTGGCGCGAGGGCGACAAGATCAACCGCGACAAGCTCGCGGCCGCGGTGGCCGGCGTGCTGAGCAGGACGCTGGCGGCAAAGCCGGTCTCACAAGGCTTCAACCCGGCGACCGGCAAGCTCAAGCTGGTGTTCAAGCGGCCGAACCAGGATTTTCCGGCGCTCGAGCTCACCGACACGATCGAGGTCGCGGGCCTCGTCTCGCCCGACAAGCCCGGCACGACCGACAAGCTCATGCTCTGGGTCGGGAATCCCGTGACCACGACCACCGACGAGAGCAGCGGTGCCAAGCTCAATCTCTCGGACGAAGCGACCGCCGACGAGGAAGGCGATCAGCCCGACGACAACGGTTCGGTCGAGGCGCTCGCCAAGGAGCTGAAAGGCCAGCGCTGGGACGCCGACAAGTCGGTGTGGAAGTAGCCCGCTGAACTATCGTGCCCCGGACGCAGTGCGGCACGTCAGTGATGCTGCTGAGCCGGGGCCCAGAAGCCGCGCACGAGATCGACGATAGATAACTGGGTCCCGGCTCTGCGCAGCAGCGTTGCACGCTGCAGCGCGTCCGGGACGCGAGAGATCTAATTCCCGTTGACGCGGAAGCGCAGCGGCTTGGGGCCGACGAGCGTGAGCACGTCGCCCTGGCGCTTCCAAGTCTCGACGCTGCCCAGCGCTGCAACGAGATCGTCGTCGGCCTGGGCCCGCGCCGGCGGGCAGGAGCGGTCCTGGATCTGGCCGGGCACGAAGATCACGGTGTTGCCGGCGACCGAGAACTGGCCCTTGCCACCCTTGCACCAGAGCTCCAGCACGACCTCGCCATTGTCGCCGATCTCGATGTTTGGAATCCGCTTCGAGCCCGGCTGCGGCAGCGCCTCCAGCGTCATCTCGGTGCCGAACGGAAAACCGTCCTCCGCACGCGCGAGCGTGGACATCGCCAGCATTGCAACCGCCGCGCACACCGTCTGCCTGAACGAAACCATGAGACCTCTCGACCGACCTGATTTGCGGCACCTTCTATAAGACGGCGGCGCCGTTGAGAAGGTTCGCCCATGCACGACGCAAAAATCCCCGCGAGGACCAACCTCGCGGGGATTTGCGTCGAAGGCGGGCGTGGCCTGCTACTTCAGCACCATCGCCGTGAACGGCCAGACATAGGCCTGCAACGTCACGAACACGCCGACCAACGAGGCCAGCACGATCGAGTGCCAGAACACGAAGCGCAGGATCGTGCCCTCATGGCCGTACCAGTTGGTCGCGGTCGAGGCGACCACGATCGACTGCGCGTCGATCATCTTGCCCATTACGCCGCCGGACGAGTTCGCCGCAGCCATCAGGATCGGCGACAGGCCGAGTTGCTCCGAGGTGATCTTCTGCAGGTTGCCGAACAGCACGTTGGAGGCAGTGTCCGATCCCGTCAGGGCCACGCCCAACCAGCCGAGCAGCGTGCCGAAGAAGGGATAGAGCACGCCGGTTGCGGCGAAGGCGAGGCCGAGCGTCGCGTCGACGCCGGAGAGCCGCGTCAGCGTACCGATCGCGAGCATCGCCGAGATCGTGATCAGCGAGATCGCGCACAGCCGGATGGTACGCCCGTATTCCGTCAAGAGCCGGCCAGGACCGACGCCCATCAGGAAGCCTGAGATGATCGCCGCAATCAGCATGCCCGTGCCGGTGAAAGAGAGATAGGTGAAGCCGAACACCGCGCTCTCTTTCGTCGGCCCTGGCGCGACCGGCGGCATCTTGTTGATCATCTGATGCAGCTCGGGAACGGGATAGTTCCAGGTGAAGATCGAATTCGCCCAGGTCTTGAATCCACCATTGCCCCAGATCAGCATCACGATACAGACGATGATCCACGGCAGCAGCGCGCTGAACAGCTCGCTCTGCGTCAGCGGCGTCTTGTCCATCGGTTTTGCCGCAGCCATGGTGGCGGCCGATTCATCGCGGCCGCGCAGCGCGGGGGACAGCCAGAGCTGCCTCGGCTGCCAGACCTTCAGGAACAGGATCAGCGCGCCCATCGAGATCAGCGATGCGCCGATGTCGACGATCCAGGGATTGATGAAGTTCGAGATTAAGAATTGCGGGACCGCGAACGACACGCCGGTGACCAGGATCGCCGGCCAGACATCCTTCATGCCCTTCCAGCCCGCGAACGCCCACACCACCCAGAACGGCACGATCAGCGAGAAGAACGGCAATTGCCGGCCGACCATCGCGCCGAGGATATAGGGATCAAGCCCGGTGACCGAGGCCAGGCCCTGGATCGGTGTGCCCAGCGCGCCATAGGCGACCGGCGCGGTGTTGGCGATCAGCGACAGGCCGCTTGCTGCAAGCGGCGAGAAGCCGAGGCCGATCAGGACGGCGCCCGTGATCGCGACCGGCGTGCCGAAGCCCGAGGCACCCTCGAAGAACGCGCCGAACGAAAACGCGATCAGCAGCAATTGCAGCCGCCGGTCCTCGGTGACGCCGCCGACCGCGCGCTTGAGCAATTCGAAGCGTCCGGTGCTCACCGTCACCTGGTAGAGGAAGATGACGTTGAGAACGATCCAGCCGATCGGGAAAAAGCCTGTCACGATGCCCAGCACCGAGGCGCGGATCGACATGTTCGCCGGCATGGTGAAGACGAAGATCGTGATCAAATTGGCCACGATCACGGCGACGACCGCCGCGATATGAGCCTGGACGCGGCCGCTCGCGATCAGGACCAGCAATGTGACGACAGGGACTGCCGCCGCGATCGTCGACAGCACGGGGCTGTGCAACGGGTCATAAACTTGATTCCACATGATCTTCCTCCCCCACGCATGTGTGCTGCAGGCGGCCCGCGTGGACAGCCGATCCTGCTTGACGCTGAAGCGATAACCCCCGAGCCGGACGCGAATTCCTCGCGAATGCAGCGGTTCCCGTCCGCTCACAAGCTCGCGAAATCCCGGAGGCCCCCACCCCGCGCCGATGAGCCCCATGCTAGGGTTGCAAGCTGCGACAAGCCAACGCAAATTGCAGGACTCGCGACTTTAGTCTAAGCGCGCCGATTTCCGTCGTCCCAGGTCTTTGGCCCGGGCAGTTGTGCACATCCCCTCAGGAGACAGAGCTCTGTGAAGAACATCAGCGCCACGCTCGCGATCGTCTGGCGAATCGCCGCCCCGTATTTCCGATCGGAGGACAAATGGGCCGGCCGCGGTCTGCTCGCCGCGGTCATCGCGATGGAGCTGGCGCTGGTCGCGATCGACGTCCTGGTCAACCAATGGCAGAACCGGTTCTACAGCTCGCTGCAGGCAAGCGACTGGGATAGCTTCGTCAGGGAGATCTGGATCTTCATCGGCCTCGCCTCCGCCTTCATCGCGCTGGCGGTCTACAAGCTGTATCTGAACCAGTGGCTGCAGATCCGCTGGCGGCAATGGCTGACCCGGCACTATCTGGGCGAATGGCTGCAAGGCGCCACCCACTACCGCATGCAGCTCAAGGGCGATGCGGCCGACAACCCGGACCAGCGCATCACCGAGGACGTCAAGAACTTCGTCGAGCAGACCCTGACCATCGGGCTCGGCCTGCTCTCGTCGATCGTGACGCTGTTCTCCTTCGTGATCATCCTCTGGGGGCTTTCCAACGCCGCGCCGTTGCACCTGTTCGGCGCCGACCTCATGATCCCCGGATATCTCTGCTGGGGCGCGTTGGTCTACGCGATCTTCGGCACGGCGCTGACGCACTGGATCGGTGCCCCGCTGGTCAATCTCAATTTCGAGCAGCAGCGCTTCGAGGCCGACTTCCGCTTCAACCTCGTCCGCGTCCGCGAGAATTCCGAGCAGATCGCGCTGCTCAAGGGCGAAGGCGCCGAGCGCGGCCGCCTGCTGGATCGCTTCGGCTTCGTGATCGGCAATTGGTACGCCATTATGAGCCGTACCAAGCGCCTCACCGCGTTCACCGCGAGCTATCAGCAGGCCGCCGTGATCTTTCCCTACGTGCTGGTGGCGCCGGCCTTCTTCGCCAAGAAGATCCAGCTTGGCGACATGATGCAAACCGCTTCCGCCTTCTCGAGCGTACAGGGCGCATTGTCGTTCTTCGTCACGGCGTACCGATCGCTGGCGGAATGGCGCTCGATCGTCGCCCGCCTCGACGGCTTCGAGATGTCGGTCGATGCGGCCGCGCACCTGCCGCCGCACGAGCCTGCGATTGCCCTCAAGGCCGCCGGCGGCAATCGCAATATCGCCCTCGAACAGCTCTGCGTGAACCTGCCGAGCGGCACGCCGCTGGTCGCCGCCGACGCCTTCTCCGTCCAGACGCCGGAGCGCGTGCTGGTGACCGGACCGTCCGGCTCCGGCAAGTCGACGCTGTTCCGGGCCATCGCCGGCATCTGGCCGTTCGGCACCGGCACCATCTTCGTCCCGGAAAAGGCGAAGCTGATGATGCTGCCCCAGCGCCCCTATTTCCCGGTCGGCGTGCTGCGCGACGCGGTGGTCTATCCGGCCGCGCCGGGCGCGTTCGAAACCTCACGCGTCAGGGATGCGCTGATCGCGGTCGGATTGCCTGACCTGGCCGAGCGTCTTGAGGAGGACGGTCATTGGAACCGGATGCTGTCGCTCGGCGAGCAGCAGCGGCTCGGGCTCGCCCGCGCGCTCCTGCATGCGCCGGACTATCTGTTTCTGGACGAGGCCACGGCCTCGCTGGACGAGCCGTCCGAGGCCCGCCTGTACCGGCTGCTGGCGGAGAAGCTGCCACAGGCCACCCTCGTCTCGATCGGCCACCGCTCGACGCTGGAAGCCTTCCATACCCGCAAGGTGACGATGGTGAAGCACGGCGCGATCCACGTCCTCGGTGACGGTGGTGTGCCGGTCGAGAAGGAGCCGAGCGCGGCGCGCTGAGACGGCTCGACCAAGCCCTGAGGCTATCGCCCTTCGTTGCGGCCATCCTTCGAGACGCCCGCCCTTGGCGGGCCCTCAGGATGAGGTCTGTCCTCGCGGTGAAAACCGTGCCCCCTCATGGTGAGGAGCCCGCCGGAAGGCGGACGTCTCGAACCATGCAGGCCCTCAGCCTGCGCCCCAAAAGTCCCAAAGCAAAAGGGCGGCAGGTTGCCCTGCCGCCCTCATCAAGTCGCTTCGGGAAGAAGCTTACTTCAGGTTGCTCATCGCCGTCAGGTCGAACGACAGCTTGGCAATGCCGGCCGCGCCGCACCAGTTGGATCCAGCGCCGCCCGGATTGATCGCGGTGACGTTGGTGGTGCCGGTGGCGTTGAAGGCGCTGGTGAAGGCGTTGCAATCACCCTTGTTCAGGTCGGTGTCGGAGTAACGCAGGTCCAGCGTGAACACCTTGTAGGTGAAGCCGATGCCGATGTTCCAGGTGTTGTAGTCCTTGTAGGGGATACCGTTGGCGAAAACGGTGCCGACGCCGGTGCCGTAGAAGGCGTCCGAAGTTCCGAACCACTGCCGGCCGAACTCACCCGACACGTACATGCCCATGCCGGAGGGACCGAAGGCCGTGCTGGGCGCCGTGTATTTGGCGGTCAACGAAGCGTAGTTGCCCCAAGCACCCGAGTTCAGGAAGTTCGGCGAGTAGTACTCGGTCGCGCCGACCGTGAAGCTGTCGTTGATGGTGTAGTTCACCTTGCCGTAGACTTCGACGAAGCTGACGTCCTTCTTCATGACGTTGCCGTCGGCGAGGAAGATCGTGGTCGTGCTGACGCCGCAGACGTTGCCGCCGGGAATGCCGCCGGTGAGCACGTTGTCGGCGCAGCTGCCGCCCGGATACAGGTAGCCCCAGACACCGATGTCGAACGCGAAGGCGCCGAAGGTCGGGCGGATACCGCCGTAGATGTCGACTTCAGCAGCGGCGCGATTGGCGAAGGAGATGCTCTCGGCGGACACGCCGACGTAGAGCTGGAGGTCCTTGTTGACGTTGTAGCGCGGCTCGAAATAGGCCGCGACCGACGCTTTGTGGTTCGACTGCGTGACGCCGCGGAAGATGTAGTCGCTCATGATGGCGCCGCCGAAGGCGATATCCCAGGGATCGAACGCAACCACCGGGGCCTTCTTAGCCTTCACCGCCATGTCTGCCGCGAAAGCCGAGCCCGTCACCATTGCCAGCGCCGTTGCCAACAAAGCCACTTTTTTCATTTCGATCCCCATCACCAGTTCTATGACCCCAGCCGGATCCCGGAAGCCCCCGGAACGCACGACCTGATTGCAAATTTCGTAACTGCGGCAATCTGGATGGAGTGGCGCAAACCGAGAAGCAAAAAACGCGGGCATCTGCCGACTTTTTGGGCGTTCTGACGATTCCACGGCAGGTTGTCAGCCTGTGTGTCTTCTCGAACACATTATTTGCAATCCAAAGTGCACTGGGAGGCCCGGGTTAGTACGGGTCCTGCGGTACCGTGCTGCCCGCGCCACGAATCAGGCTGCTTCCGGACAAGACCATCCCTCGCGGCCCGTCTCGCCGATGCAAAAAGGCCGCAGCATCACCGCTGCGGCCTTCCTGTTGTCGATCATGGTCGTCGGATTGGACCCAGCCCTTTGGCCTAACCTTGGGCCTGAACCTTGGGCCTAACCTTGTCCTTCGGCCGGCGTCGAGTCCGCAGAAGACGAAGGCATCGCCCAGCTTGTCTCGGCGGCGGGCTCAGGAGCCGGAGCTGCCGGCGTTGACGGCTTCGGCGCGGGAGCTGCCTTCGCCTTCTTCGGCGCCGCTTTCTTCGCAGCCTTCTTGGCGGCCTTTTTGGGCGCAGCCTGCTTAGCGGCCTTCTTGGCCGCCTTCTTCGGCGCGGCCTTCTTCGCAGATTTCTTTGTAGCCTTCTTGGCAGACTTCTTCGCAGACTTCTTGGCTGCCTTCTTTGCGGTCTTCTTCGCCGCTACTGCCTTCTTGGCCTTTTTGGCCTTCTTGCTTTTTTTCTTCTTCGCTTTCGCCATCGTGGTCCTCCTGTTGCCGCCGAACAATGGTCGATCGGGTGTCTTCAGCCGTCACCTCCGGACGAAAGCTCAGCCCTCGAAAGCTCGGTCTTCGAAAGCTCAGTCTTGCGCGTTCAATGCCGGCCGCGACCCGCCCGTAGCCCAATCGAGAAGCTCAATCGTGTGTACGACCGGAACTGACGTGCCACTGGCAATCTGCACCATGCAGCCGATATTGCCTGTGGCAATCATGTCCGGCTTGACGCTCGCGATGTTGGCGACCTTGCGATCACGCAACCGGCCCGCAAGCTCGGGCTGGAGAATGTTGTAAGTCCCCGCCGAACCGCAACACAAATGGCTCTCGGGCACATCTTTCACCACGAATCCGTTATTGGAAAGCAATTCTTTCGGAAGGCCCGTGATTTTCTGCCCGTGCTGCAACGAACACGCCGAGTGATAGGCGACGACGATGTTGTCCTGTCGCGCCGTGGCCGCGAGTCCAAGGCCGGCGACATATTCAGTGATGTCCTTGGCGAGCGCAGAGACCTTCGCCGCATCGGCGGCAAGCGCAGCGTCCTCGCGCAGAAGGTAGCCGTAGTCCTTGATCACGGTGCCGCAGCCGGACGCGGTCACCAGGATGGCGTCGAGCCCCTCGCCGGCCGCTTCCGCGCGCCACGCCGCGACATTGGCGCGAGCCCGCGCCAATGCGTCCTGGTCGTTGCCGAGGTGATGAGTCAGCGCGCCGCAGCACTGCTCGTCCCTGACCAGGACGACCTCGATGCCGTGGCGCGTGAGGAGACTGATGGCAGCCTGGTTGATGCGCGGCGCCAGCACCTGCTGGGCACAGCCCTGGAGCAGCGCGACCCGGCCGCGCTTCTTGCCGAGAGCCGCGAACACACTGCCGGCGGCGGGCCCCGGCGGCGGCAGCCGGCTCGGCGCCAGCGCCAACATCGCCTTCAGGCGCAGGATCAGGCCGGGCGTCGCCGACGGCCGGGGCGTCGGCAGGAACGCGGCCAGCGGGCGGGCCAGCCGCGCCAGCACCATGCTGGCGCGGAAACGCTGCGGGTCCGGCAGGACGAAGGCCAGCACCCGGCGCAGCAGCCGCTCGGCCAGCGGCCGCTCGTAACGCTGCTCGATCCTGACCCGGGCCTGATCGACCAGATGCATGTAATTCACCCCCGAGGGGCAGGTCGTCATGCAAGCCAAGCACGACAGGCAGCGGTCGACATGTTTGACCACTTCGGCGGTCGGCGTCTGGTCCTTCTCCAGCATCTCCTTGATCAGATAGATGCGGCCGCGCGGGCTATCGAGCTCGTCGCCAAGCAGCACATAGGTCGGGCAGGTTGCGGTGCAGAAGCCGCAATGGACGCAGGCGCGCAGGATCTTGTCGGCTTCCGCGATGTCGGGATCGGCGAGCTGCGCGAGTGAGAATTCGGTCTTCATGCCGCAACGCCCCGCGACAGCCGGCCCCGGTTGAGGATGGTCTTCGGATCGAAGCTGGCGCGGACCCGCTCGCTCAAGGCGGCAAGGCCAGGGCATTGGGGGTGGAATACATCGATCGTGCGCCTGATGTCCTCGGCCGCCCGGATCAGCGTAGCGTGCCCGCCGGCCGCATTTGCACGTTCGCGCACGGCCGCGGCATGCGCGTCCGGCTTCGGTGGCAACGCCGCCCAGATCAGTCCACCACCCCAATCGTAGATCAATTCGCCGCCGGTCTCGCGCGCCAGCAGCGTCCCGAGCGCCGCGCCCGACGCCGGCGGACAGACGATCCGCCAGACTGGCCACGCCCCCAGCGCGCCGTCAGCCGCGAACGGCAGGACGTCGCGGATCGTGGTCCACAGCGCCGCTGACACCGTGTCCTCGACGAGAGTTGCGGTTCCGAACGGCGCCAGCAATTCGCGCAGCGAGCCGGCACGGTGAGCGGCCGAGGCGGTAATGCCCTCGAGCCGCAGCACGGTCAGCGCCTCGCTTTGGCCTGCGATATCGCCGAGACCTTCGATCTTGGTCTGGAACGCCGATGTCGGCAGATGCGCGGCCCCGGAGACGTCGAAGGGCGAGCCGAGCGCCGCCGTCATCGCCTTGTTCGCGGCGGCATCGTCGAGCCCGCGCAGCAACAGCGTCCGCTCCGCCTCCGGCTTCGGCATCACCTTCAGCGTGACCTCGGTCATGATCGACAGCGTGCCCCAGGAACCCGCGAGAAGCTTACAGAGGTCGTAGCCCGTGACGTTCTTCACCACCTTGCCGCCGGTCTTGAAGCTGTCGCCGAAACCGGAGACAGCATGCGCCCCAAGCAGATGGTCGCGCGCCCCGCCCGCCTTGATCCGGCGCGGACCGGCCAGGCCAGCCGCGATCATGCCGCCGATGGTGCCGAGCGCGGGCGTGCCGAGCAGCGGCGCGGTGTTCATCGGCTCGAAGGCGAATTGCTGGTTCTTGGCATCGATCAGCGACAGCACGTCGGCCAGCGGCGCCCCGGCCTGGAGCGTGACAATGAGTTCGTTGGGCTCATAGGCGGTGATGGCATTCAGCGCGGAGACGTCGAGCACGGCGTTGGTCGCCATCGCATGACCGATGGCACGCTTGGAGCCATGGCCGATGATCTCGAGCGGCTGCTCATTGGCAATCGCCGCGCGCACCACCTCTTCGACGTCTTTGGCGTCTCGTACCTTGAGCGTATCCACGCCTGTAGCGGGTACCGAAGTTTGCAGCGAAAATCAAATTTGGCGCGTTGCAGCGAGGCGGCTCTAGAACCGCGGAATGTCGGGAAACGCCAGCTTGCCGGCATGGACGTGCATGCGACCGAGCTCGGCGCAGCGGTGCAGGGTCGGAAACACCTTTCCGGGATTGAGCAGGCCCTGCGCGTCGAAGGCGCATTTCAGGCGCTGCTGCTGGTTGAGGTCGATCTCGCTGAACATCTCCGGCATCAGATCGCGCTTCTCGATGCCGACGCCGTGCTCGCCGGTGAGCACGCCGCCGAACTCGACGCAGGCGCGCAAGATGTCGGCGCCGAAGGCTTCGGCGCGCTCGATCTCGCCGGGCTTGTTGGCGTCATAGAGGATCAGCGGATGCAGATTGCCGTCGCCGGCATGGAACACGTTGGCGCAACCGAGCTGGTATTTTTCGGATAGCTCGCGGATGCGCGCCAGCGCCTTCGGCAGCGCACCGCGTGGGATGGTGCCGTCCATGCAGAGATAGTCCGGCGAGATGCGGCCGACGGCGGGGAACGCGGCTTTCCGGCCGGCCCAAAACAGATTGCGCTCGGCCTCCGAGGTCGATATCTGGCAGGTGGTCGAGCCGCAAGCGTTCGCAATCGTCTCGACCCGCGTGATCAGCTCATCGACCTCGATCTTGGGACCGTCGAGCTCGATGATGAGGAGGGCCTCGACATCGAGCGGATAGCCGGCATGGACGAAGGCTTCCGCGGCGTGGATCGCAGGCTTGTCCATCATCTCCATGCCGCCTGGAATGATGCCGGCGCCGATGATGCGCGCCACGCATTCGCCGGCCGCCTCGACTTGCGCGAATCCGACCATCAGCGCACGCGCCGTCTCCGGCTTTTGCAGGATGCGCACCGTGATCTCGGTGATGACACCGAGCAGGCCTTCCGAGCCGGTGATGACGCCCATGAGGTCGTAGCCGGAGTTCTCCGCCGATTTGCCGCCGATGCGCAGGATCTCGCCGCTCATCAGCACGATCTCGCAGCCGAGCACGTTGTTGGTGGTCATGCCGTATTTCAGGCAGTGCACGCCGCCGGAATTCTCCGCAACATTGCCGCCGATCGAGCAGGCGATCTGCGAGGACGGATCCGGCGCGTAGTAGAACCCGGCATGGGCGACGGCCTGGCTGATCGCGAGGTTGGTGACGCCGGGTTCGGTGACGACGGCGCGGTTGTCGAAATCGATCTCGCGGATGCGCTTGAACTTGCCGAGGCCCAGGAGCACGCCGTCTTCCAGCGGCAGCGCGCCGCCGGAGAGCGAGGTGCCCGAGCCGCGCGGCACCACCTTGATGCCTTGTCCGGCACAATATTTCAGGACGAGCGAAACCTGCTCGGTCGTGTCGGGCAGCACCACGACCATCGGCGGCTGCCGATAGGCCGTCAATCCGTCGGATTCATAGGCCCGCATCTCGGCAGGCGTATCGATCACGCCTTCGCCTGGGACGATTGCGCGCAATGCAGCCACGATCTCGGCGCGGCGCGCGAGCACGGCCTGGTCGCTCGCAGGCATCATGATGGCCATAACATTTCCTTCATGGCGTATCCTTCCGGCTGAGGCCGCACGATCGAATTGTCGCGGCAAATCAACCACGTCCGCGGTGGTTTGGGTAGGCCATCCGAAAGTCGGATCGACGATCTTGCGCGAGTTCGCTCTGGGACAAGTAGGAAATCGTGAAACCTGCCATGGTTTGGCGGCTTGTCCAATCCGGACAGGCCTGCCAAAACCGGCAGGTCCGACCATTGCCGATCAGGCATGCAACTGACCAGACCCCAGGGAAGAGACGAAGAGCACCCGATGACAAAACTGATTTTTGGCGCATTGACCATCCTCACCGCGATTGCCACCGCACCCGCCGCGATGGCGCAGGACGTCGCGGCCGGCAAGTCGTCGTTCAACAAATGCCTGGCCTGTCACGCGATCGGCGAAGGCGCCAAGAACAAGGTCGGCCCCGAGCTCAACGGCCTCGACGGCCGCAAGTCCGGCACCGCGCCGGACTACAATTATTCCGACGCCAACAAGAATTCCGGCATCACCTGGAACGAGGCGCTGTTCAAGGAATACATCAAGGACCCGAAGGCCAAGATCCCCGGCACCAAGATGGCGTTCGCCGGCATCAAGAACGAGAACGAGATCAACAATCTCTGGGCCTATGTGTCGCAGTTCGACAAGGACGGCAAGATCAAGCAGTAAGCGCGTAAGCGGCGGCCGCTAATCGGCGGCCGCCTGCGCCGGGACGATGTTTCCGATCATCGTCTCGATCTCCGTCTTGACGAGATCGGGCACCGCGTTCTGCACCATGTGGCCGAGATCAGGCAGCACGATCAGCTTGGCATTCTGCACGGTGGCAGCGAACGGGCGCGCGTGAATGTCGGTCTTCACCGTCTTGTCGGGTTCGCCGGCGATGATCGTGACTGGCGCCGATATCTCGCCGTAGCGGACGACCTGCACGGCGACCGCTTCCTTCAGCGTCACCAGATCATAGGCATTGGCGATGAACTCGCGCGGGCGCAGCAGCAGCGGCGTCGCGGAGTCCCGCACGAAACCATCCGGCATCATTTGCGGCAGGAAGACGTTGCGCGCGCCGGGCTCGCTCAGGAAATAGCCCAGCGGCAGGGTTATGGTGTAGGCGAGCAGCGGGCCGATCACGGGCGTTGCTATGATCTCGTTGTAGCGGCCGACGCCGCCGCGCCAGGGATGGGTGACGGGCGCGAGCATCACAAGGCCCGCGACGCGGCCAGGATGATCGAGCGCCAGCCGCGCGCCAAGCGCGCCGCTCCAGGAATGCACCACGAAGACCGCGCGATCGATCCCGAGTTTGCCGAGCGCCTCATCGATCATCCGCGCCTGCACCTCCGGGGTCGAATCCTGCCGCCGCGCCCGCGTGCTCCAGCCATGACCGGGACGGTCGATCAGGATGACGCGATGATCCCTGGCGAGGAGATCGCCGAGCGGCCGCCGCATCGCCTCGAGGTTGGAGCTCGCGCCGTGCAGCATCACGATCGGCAGGCCCGAATCGCGCGGGCCGATATCGACGAGGTGAAGCACGGCGCCATCGACCTCGATCATCCGGCCTTGCGGTGGAAAGGCGCGTTGCACGGCAAGGACGCCGGCCTGCGTGACCAGCGCCAGCACAACCAGCGCGGTCACGACTGACATCACGATCATGGATGGAATCCGGGCGATCCAGGGCACAGGGCAGTTACGTGGCTTGCGGGCGGCAGTTTCGCCCGGGGAGCCCCCGCGCTCCACTTGAAATACCGGGGCTGTGGATATGTGCATAATTCAAGCGGTAAAAACGCAACGAAATCAATGCTACTCCCCGCAGCACGCAAGCCTCGAAACAGCTTCATGCAGTCGTCATCGCGGCGTCCATATAATCGCCACGGTCGGTTCCGCCATTTAGACGCAGGTGGGCGCCGATCCTGCTCGCAACCCTCGGGGATGCGGGAAAGACCGGCAGGATTTATCCTGATTTGAACCGGAGAATTTCGATGAGCCTGAGATCCAAAGATACTGCGATCGACGAGATCGTGGCAAGCTGCCACGGCGACCTGCGCGGTGCTGTGCGCGCGCTGCTGCTGATCAACGAGCACCTCGAGACGGAGCTTGCAAAGGCCTACGCCGCAGCAGTCGATCGCGGCCTCGCCGAGCGCGAGGGCAGCGTTTTGCACTAGGTCGCTGTCGACCTAGTTCGTGCTGTCCTCGTCCTTTTCCTCGTCAGGCGTGGGTGCGGGACAGGCGCGGATGGTCGAACGGGCAAGCTTGGCGTCGGCCTTCGATTTGTAAGGACCGTCACCGAACCAGACGTCGCCGATGATCACGGGATTGCTGGTCACGATGTTGCATTTTCCGGTGGCGCGATTGCCGACCACCCAGAACAGTCCGTCGGCGAGGCTCGCCGTGCCCGACGCCAACAGCAATGTACCTGCAAAGATCAAACGCTTCATGGCTGTGCTCCCGCCATGAAGGTAGGCCTGCGGCGGTGCCACCCACACCCCTCGTGACGCAGCGCGTGTCATCGTGGTTAATCCGCCTGCGTTGCATTCGCTCGAGCAATGATCGACTTGTCCGCTAAATATCGCGGCCTTCGACCTTCTCGGTCAGCGCCTTGACCTGATCGGGGATCTTCTCGAGGTGCGGATTGACGGCGAGCGCCTTGCGGTAGGCCTCGAGTGCGCGCTTTTCGTCGCCGACCTCCTGCATGATCATGCCGAGGCCTGCGAGCGCGCCGAAATGGCGGGGCTCACGGATCAACACCTCGCGAATGTCGGCGAGCGAACGGCCATAATCGTTCTGCATGTAGTAGAGCGTCGCGCGACGATTCCAGGCCTCGATATAGTCGGGCCTGAGCTTGACGACCGAATCCAGCAGCTTGATCGCGACCTCGATCTTCTTTGCGTCGACCGCGGTCTTGGCCCGCGCCATCAGCAGCGCCGCGGTGTCGCTCGGGGTCTGGATCCAGATCGCCCAGATCCGCGCCTCGACGTGCTTGGCGCTGGCCTCGTCGGGCGCAGCTTTCAGCGCGCCGAACAGGAAATCGAGATTCTTGGTGCGGTCGACCTTGGGCAGCTTGGCCGGCGCTTCCGGAAGTTTCTTCTGCTTGCCGGGTGGGGTCGGTGGATCAATCTGCTGCGCCAGCGCCGGAGCGAGTCCGGCGGCTCCCAGCACAAGAGCCAGACACAGGGTGCGCGCGACGAAGAATCTCACTGCCATGGCCGAAGTCTAAACGCGCAAAGCCGCCCTTGCAAAGCAGGGGCGGCGTCAAACTCGTGTGAGACCGTGGTCTTGCGGGGCGCTCGCGAGCGTCCGGCAGGGCGAAATCAGCCCTGACGTGCCTTGAAGCGGCGCTGCACTTTGTTGATCACATAGACCCGGCCCTTGCGGCGGACCAGGCGGTTGGCGCGATGGCGACCGCGCAGCGATTTCAGCGAGTTACGGACCTTCATGGCAGAATCCTGAACGTTCGAAAGGCCGTGTTCGGCACTACCGTTTCGGCACGCGCGAATGAGGCAAAATGAGATTTTCCCGCTGGCGGACCGACCGCCCGGGACGGGGCGGTTCTTAAGGCATGGGAGGACCGGATGTCAATGTTAACTGGCCCGATCCCACCCAGCAAATTCAGGAAAACAACCCCATGCAAAGTAGAAGCGGCCGGATCGGCCCAATCAGCATCTCGGGCGACGCCTGTCCCACGACGCCTTGTCCCACAATGCCTTGCCAAATTCGTTATATCATATAATCAATTCGACAACCCGTCGGGAGGAAACCCATGCCGAAGCTGAAGCTGCCCAATATCGACGACGTCGTCGCCATCGATATCCACACCCACGCCGAGGAGCCCTGCGGCACCCATCCCGACGACGGCTATGACGATTTCCAGGCGCAGATGGCCGACTATTTCAAGTCGCCGCACAAGCATCCGCCGACCGTGCCGGAGACTGCCGCCTACTATCGATCCAAGAACATCGCCGCGGTGATCTTTCCGGTCGACGCCGAGCGCGAGACCGGCTTCCGCCGCTACAAGAACGAGGAGATGCTGGAGATCGCCTCCGACCATCTCGACGTTCTCATCCCCTTCGTCTCGATCGACCCGCACAAGGGCAAGCTCGGGGTGCGCGAGGCGCGCAAGCTGATCGAGGAATACGGCGTTCGCGGCTTCAAATTCCACCCGACCATGCAGGGCTTCTACGCCAACGACCGCATGGCCTATCCGCTCTATGAAGAGATCAACAATGGCGGCGCGATCGCGCTGTTCCACACCGGCCAGACCGGCGTCGGCTCGGGCATGCCCGGCGGCATGGGCATGCGGCTGAAATATTCCAACCCGATGTACATGGACGACGTCGCGGCCGATTTCCCCGACCTCAAGATCATCCTCGCGCATCCCTCTTTCCCCTGGCAGGAGGAAGCACTGTCGGTCGCGACCCATAAGCCCAACGTTTACATCGACCTCTCGGGCTGGTCGCCGAAATATTTCCCGCCGATCCTGGTGCGCTACATCAACTCGATCCTGCAGGACAAGATGCTGTTCGGCTCGGACTGGCCGGTGATCACGCCGGACCGTTGGCTGTCGGATTTCGCCAAGATCGACATCCGCGATGAGATCCGGCCGAAGGTGCTGAAGGCGAACGCAAGGAAGCTGCTGGGGATCTAGGGGCGCACTCGTCAGCGCATTGAGGGCTTCGACGCTGCTATCGAAGCCCTCATGCTCAGGTCCTCAAGGCTTAAGACTCAAGGCCGATGCTCGCGCCGCGCAGGTCCAGCACCCAGCTGCGGCCCAAGTTGCGGATGGCGGCCTTGGCGCGGTGAATCCGATGGCGGCGTCGCGCGCGATCAGTTCACGCTTGCGAGGAAGCCGGCCAGGATTGTCCGGCTTTCGCTGAGCGTCTCGATACGTTCGTCGATCAGGCCGACCTGCTGAGTGAGTATTTTTCGCAGCTCGTTGCACGGCGTGAAAGCCGGATCGTTGTTCCTTACGCAGGGGAGCAACCGCTTGATGGTTTCGAGCGTCATCCCCGCGCCGCCGAGCATCTTGATGCGCCGTACGGTTTCCTCTTCGGCCGTGCCATAGTCGCGATAGCCGGAGTTCGTCCGCAGCGGCGCAAGCAGTCCTTCGCCTTCGTAGTAGCGCAGCATTCGGACGCTGACCCCCGTCCGTCGGGAGAGTTCGCCGATTTTCATCTGAAGCCTCTTGACCCTCACAGCGCTGTCAGACCTTACAGACTTCGCTCGTCCAAGTGAATGCCACTTGTGAAGGGAGCAACGATGAAAGCCTACCATTTGAATGGCCATGCTGGTGCTGGCCGCCTTGCGTGCGTCGACGTCGGCAAACCCGAACCCGCCAATGGCGAGGTCCGCATTCGGGTCGAAGCGGCAAGTCTGAATTACCGCGACCTCCTGGTCCTCGACCGTGGAGGCCAAGGCGAGCTCAACGGACGCGTTCCACTCTCCGACGGTGCGGGTGTCGTTGACGCCATCGGCGCCGGCGTCGCGCAATGGCGGCTCGGGGACCGCGTCGCTGCATCGTTCTTCCGCGATTGGATCTCGGGGCCGTTCAAGTCCAGCTATATTCCGTTATCCCTCGGTGGCAACACGATGGACGGAATGCTGGCTGAGTATGTCGTGCTGCCGGCGACCGCGCTGGTCTCGGTGCCGGCGCATCTGTCCGCGGTGGAGGCAGCGACCCTGCCCTGCGCCGGCGTCACGGCTTTTCATGGCCTCATCGCACGCGGCGGGATGCGCAAAGGCGACACGCTGCTGGTCCAGGGAACAGGCGGCGTCGCGCTGTTCGGGCTTCAATTCGCAGCGGCGCTGGGCGCGCGCGCGATCGTGATATCATCCTCGGACGAAAAACTCGCCCGCGCCAAGGCGCTGGGCGGTTCGATCCTCATCAACTACCGCGACACGCCGGACTGGGATGTCGCCCTGATGAAGGCGACGAATGGCGCCGGCGCCAGTCATATCCTCGAACTCGGCGGTCCCGGCACCTATGACCGATCGCTGCGATCGGTCGCTTCGGGTGGCAAGATCGTTCAGATTGGGGTTTTGACGGGGTTCGGTCCCAAGCCCGACCTCGCACGCCTGCAGTGGGAGAATGCCGACATCATCGGTGTCACCGTCGGATCGGCCGAACACTTTGTCGCGATGAATCGCTTCCTGACCGAGCATGCGATCCACCCGATCGTCGATCGGGTCTACGACTTCGACGAGGTTCCCGAAGCATATGCGCACCTGCGGACCGGCTCACATTTCGGCAAGGTCGTGATCAGGCTTTAGAAACCAGAGGCCCAAGTCGCGATTGCCTCTTGGACCGATTTCGCTGCGCCTTGTATAGTCCGTGGACCGCAACGATCCCGGGGGACAGGTGAATTGAGTCTCAAAGCCGTTGTCTTCGACGCCTACGGAACGCTTTACGATATCCAATCGGTCGCGGAGATCACCGAGGATGCGTTTCCCGGCTACGGTGAGATCATCACGCAGATCTGGCGGATCAAGCAGCTCGAATACACCTGGCTGCGCTCGCTGATGCGGCGCTACCAGGACTTTGCAGCCATCACGCGCGACTCGCTCGCCTATACGTTGCGCGTGCTCGGGCTCGCTTACGAGAACGAGGCATTCGAGCGCGTGATCGAGAAGTACCTGCATCTCGATCTCTATCCGGATGCGACGGCAGCGCTCACGGCTCTGAAACCGCGAAAACTCGCCATCCTCTCCAACGGCAGTCCGGACATGCTGAATGCGCTCGTGCGCAACTCCGGTCTCGACGCCCTGCTCGATGCCACGATCAGCGTCGACGCGAAGAAGATCTTCAAGCCGAGCGCGGAGGCCTATGAGCTGATCGGCGAGGTGCTCGGCACCGCGCCGGACGAGGTGCTGTTCGTCTCCTCCAATCCCTGGGATGTCGCGGGCGCGAAAGCATTCGGGCTGAACGTTGCCTGGATCGAACGGGTGACGCCGGAAGCGATGGCCCTGGCTTGCGTCGAGAACGAACTCGTGGCACCGCTGACGATGTTCAAGGCGATCCGCACCCAAATGGACGAGCTCGGCTTTGCGCCGGATCATCGCGTCCGGGCGCTCTCGGAGCTGCCAAGGATTGTTTAGGCATCGCCGCCCGCCCATAAGTCTGGAATGAGCCGATCTGAATGAGCCTTCAATCCGTTCGCGATTTTTTCGCTGAAAAAGCCCCCGACATATCAGTCATCGAATCCCCGATCAGCTCCGCGACCGTGCCGTTGGCCGCCGAGGCTTATGGCGTCGAGCCCGGACGCATCGCCAAGACGCTGTCGTTACGGATCGGCGAGCGCGTGATCCTGATCGTCGCGGCCGGCACCTCGCGCATGGACAACAAGAAGGTGAAGGCGGCGTTCGGCGGCAAGCCGAAGATGCTGGGGCTGGAAGAGGTCGCGGAGGTCACCGGCCACGAGGTCGGCGGCGTCTGCCCGTTCGGACTGAAGGCGCCGCTGCCGGTCTATTGCGACATCTCGCTGAAAGCGTTCGACGTGGTGGTGCCGGCTGCCGGCTCGACCCATAGCGCGGTACGGATCACGCCGGAGCGGATGGCCGAGCTGACCGCGGCGGAATGGGTCGATGTCTGCGAGACCAGATCCGAAGCGCGCTAATCATCCTCGTCGTAAGGCCGGGGCTGGGTCGCCGGAGGCGGCGGCGCAGCATTGTATCGTGGCGCCGGCGCGGCGCGATTGCCCGGAACCTGCTGCTGCGGCGGCATCTGGTTGTTGGACTGGAACACCGCGCGACAACCGCTGGAGAGCTGGGGCGTATTCTGCCGCAAGCAGGCCGTAATGCGGCTCACATCAGGGATCTGGTCGCTGCACAGCCGCCATACATCCGGCGTGCAGGCCATCTGCTGCTCCATGGTTCCGCGATACTCTTCAGCGGATGCAACGCCCTGCGCGGCGATGCCGCCGATCGCAAGCGCCACACCCAGCGCAATCCGCTCTGTTCGCATGTCCGATTCCTTCGCGAGTCTCTCGAATTCTGCTGAATCAATGAGACGCGGGGAGGTTCTGGACCAACAAAAAATTGTGAAAACGGGCCAGGAACCTATTCGACCTTGCCGATCTTCTTCACCGCCGCAATCAGCCGCGCGCTGTCGACCGCCACGAACTGGGCAAACGCCGGCGCGTCCTGATAGGCAACGAGACTGCCCGACGTTTCGAAGGCCTTGAGCACGTCGGGGCTCGTCATCACCTGCGCCATTGCCTCGCGCAGGCGAGTCGCGATCGGGGCAGGAAGTGCATTCTGGGCAAAGAGTCCGGCCCAGATGTACATCTCGACGTCCTTGTAGCCGAGCTCCTGGAAGGTCGGCACATCGGGGAAGCTTGCGATGCGCTTGGCGCCGCAATTGCCGAGCACGCGCAGCTTGCCGTCCTCCACTTGCGGCTTCAGCGTTCCCGGTGCGGCGGCGATCGCCTGCACGGTGCCGCCGAGCAGCGCGGTGAGTGCCGGTCCGGCGCCGCGAAACGGCACATGGAGCAGCTTGATGTCGGCGCTGCTCGCAAACATCTCCATCGCCACATGCAACGTGCCGTAAGGCCCCGACGAGCCATAGGTGATCTGGCCGGGACGCTTCCTGGCATCCTCGACAAAATCCTGCGCGGTCTTCCACGGCGCCGAGGCCGGTACCGCGAGCAGCGTGGGATCGGCCAGCACCCGCGCGATCGGCATGAACTGCGAGAGCTCGTAGGCGACCGGACGGTCGAACAGCCGGTCGGCCTCGGGCAGCACCGCGAGCGAGGACAGCGTCATCAGCAGCGTGTAGCCGTCAGGCTCGGCGCGCGCCGCCGCGGCGTTGCCAACGGATCCACCGCCACCGCCGGCGCGGTTGTCGACGATGACCGCCTTGCCGAGGATTCGCTCCAGCGCCTGTGCGACGGGGCGCGCCGCGAGATCCGCCTGGCCGCCGGCTGGAAACGGCACGATCATGGTGACGTTGCGAGTGGGATAGGCTTGCGCGAAAGCCGCGCTCGACAACACAGGCAACAACGGCAATGCGGCAGCGGCGCGCAGGACATCGCGGCGATCCATGGCAGATTTCCCCCTGTTTTCTTGTTTCGCTGCCAGCCTAGCGTGACCCTCCGCAAGAACAAGCCGCGCGGCGGGATTAACGAAGCATTATCCATGTTCCGCCCGGTCAGGAACGTCCCCTGGACCCTCCCGTTGCCTCCCAGGGAGTGGAGCGATGAATAGACTTCAGACCATTGACGTGGCGCTGGACGAGATGCTGGTGAATCTCGCCGCTATCGTGTTGCGGCTTTCAAAGCCTGACGTGACACGAACGCCGGAAGCGCAACGCGCATTGGCGCAATCCGTGCATCAATACGCGGTGTGTGCGGCACGCTCGAGCGATCCGCGCGTGCACGAATTGAAGACACAGCTGGAGGGGACGTTGCGGCCGGCCTTGCGCGTGGTCGCGATCGACGGCGTGAAGGTATCGTAGTCGAAGATTGGTGGGCACGCTTCGCTTTGCCCACCCTACGATAGCTGTGCGACGAGGTGCCGTAGGGTGGGCAAAGGCGCGCTCTTCGCGCGCCGTGCCCACCATCATTCGCCGAATTGCCCGGCAACGTCCCGCATATCCCCTCCCCAATCCACGGGAAGGGTGCCTTGATCAACATAGCGGTGGAAGCTGCTGAACGACCAATCGCGCACACGCGTGACGAGGCCATGCTTCACGGGATTGAAGTGTATGTAATCAACGTGCCGCTCCAAGTCAGCATCGTCGCGAATTGAGTGCTCCCAGAAGCGGCGCTGCCAGATGCCCTTCTCGCGCTTCCTCGACTTACTGATTGAACGCTCGCCGGCCTCCAGCCGCCGCGAAAACCCACCCTTGATCAGATTCCATCGCGACGAAAAGTCGGCGTCATCCTAAGGCAACGCCCAGATCGCATGGAGGTGGTCAGGCAAGATACAAATCGCGACGGTCTCGAACGGCCGGCGTTGCACGACCGTTCGGTAAATCTGGCGTAGGCGATCAACCTGGTCGACGAGTAGCGTACTTGACCGATCAGCTAGCACGACGGTGAAGAAGAACATGTTGCCTTGCGCTCGGCGGTACTGAGGCACTTGCGATTCCTCGCGTGAATTGGTGGGCACGCTTCGCTTTGCCCACCCTACGGCACCTACGCTGTTCGCTCGCTCTTCTTCACCCGCCGTTTGCACGTACCCGGCAGTTTCGCTGCGAGAAAATCGCCGAGCGCCTCGACGCGTGCGGGGCGCGGGCCGCCGGGTGGCGTCACCAGATGCACGGCGCCTTCGACCTGCTTCCAGTCCTTCAGGATCACTTCGACCTCGCCGGAGGAGATGGCGTCGCCGACGATGAATTCTGGAAGGTCGGCGATGCCGAGGCCGGCGATCAGCGCCGGCATCACCGCGTCGCCGTTGTTGGCACGGAGCTGTCCGCCCGGACGCACGCTGGCCTGCTCGCCGGCCGCATTGGTGTAGTGCCAGACGTTCGGCGTCGAGAGATAGGCGTAGCTGAAGCATTTGTGCGCGGCCAGATGCATCGGATGCGTCGGTCGTCCCTCGCGCTTCAGATAGGACGGCGCGGCCACAGTGAAACGCGGCATGGTGAAGAGGCGCCGCGCGATCAACGAGGAATCCGGCAGCCGCGCGATCCGCACAGCCATGTCAAAGCCCTCGCCGATCAAATCGATGGTCGCATCGCTCAGATGCAGGTCTACCGAGACTTCGGGATAGGTTTCGAAGAACTCCGGCAGCAGCGGCGCCACCGCCTTGATCCCGAATGTCATGGGCACGGCGAGCCGCACCAGGCCGCGCGGCGCGACCGACTGCGCCAGCGCCTCGTTCTCCGCGGCTTCGCCATCGGACAGCAGGCGCGTCGCACGCTCGGCGAGCTTATGGCCAGCATCGGTCAGCGCGAGCCGGCGTGAGGTGCGGTTGAACAGCCGGGCGCCGAGCCGCTCTTCGAGGCGCGTGACCGCCTTGGACACCGTCGCCTTGGACATCGCGAGCTCGCTCGCGGCCCCCGCAAACGACCGTAATTCCACGACTTTTGCGAAAATCGCGAGTGCCTCGAAATCGGGAAGTTTGGCCATGGCGGGTCCGATCGGGATGTTTTTGGAAACAATACGTTTCAACAGTTTCTATTTATATACCACAGGCGGAGGCTTATCCAGGGGTCATCAGACATTCAGGGCTGGAGAAATCCAATGACCAAGAAGCTCTCAGGCAAGGTTGCCCTCGTCACCGGCGGCTCGCGCGGTATCGGCGCGGCCTCTGCCCGCGCACTCGCCGATGAAGGCGCTGATGTCGCCATCAGCTACGTTGCCTCTCCCGAAAAGGCGGAAGCGGTCGTCACCGAGTTGAAGGCCCGGGGCGTCAAGGCCCGCGCCTTCAAGGCCGACCAGGCCTCGGCCAAGGACGTGACGCAGCTCGTCAACGCCGTCGCGAAGGAGTTCGGCCATCTCGACATCCTCGTCAACAATGCCGGCGTCGCGAGCGGCGGCGCGATCGACGATGCCAATGCCGACACCGAAGCGCTCGCCCGCCAGGACGCGGTCAACGTGCATGGCGTGATCGCGGCGATCCGCGCCGCTTCGCAATTGATGGGCGAGGGCGGCCGCATCGTCACCGTCGGTTCGATGCTTGCCGACCGCGCCTCGTTCCCGGGCCTTGCGGACTACGTCGCCACCAAGGCGGCCGTGGTCGGTTACACCAAGGGCGCAGCCCGCGACCTCGGCCCGCGCGGCATCACCGTGAACGTGGTGCAGCCCGGCTCGATCGACACCGACATGAATCCGAAGGACGGCGGCGAGTTCGCCGAGACCCAGCGCAAGCAGCACGCGCTGCAGCGCTTCGGCCGTCCCGAGGAAGTCGCCGCCGGAATCGTCTTCCTCGCAAGCCCGGAAGCCTCCTTCGTCACCGGCGCGGTGCTCAACGTCGACGGCGGTTTCGGCGCCTGATCAAGGCGCCACCCGCCAAAACAAGGAATTACGCAGATGATCGAACTCAGACCTTTCGCAAAGCTCGGCGGCGCCGATCACGGCTGGCTCAACGCCAAGCATCATTTCTCCTTCGCAAGCCATTATGACCCCGACAACATGGGTCACGGCGCCTTGCGGGTGTGGAACGACGACGAGATCGCGCCGAACACCGGCTTTCCAGCCCATCCCCACGCCAACATGGAAATCATCACCTATGTGCGCGAGGGCGCGATCACCCACCAGGACAGCCTCGGCAACGAGGGACGCACCGAAGCGGGCGACGTGCAGGTGATGAGCGCCGGCAGCGGCATCCGCCACTCCGAGTACAATCTCGAGCCGACCAAGACACGCATCTTCCAGATCTGGATCGAGCCGACCGCGCGCGGGGGGCAGCCGACCTGGGGCTCGAAGCCGTTTCCGAAAGGAGACCGCTCCGGCAAGCTCGTCACCATCGCGAGCGGCTTCGAGCAAGACACCGACGCGTTGCCGATCCGCGCCGATGCGCGGGTGCTCGCCACCACGCTGAAGGCAGGCGAGAGCGCGGAGTACGTGCCGCACAAGTCGCGGCACCTCTATCTCGTGCCCGCGGCGGGGTCGGTCGAGATCAACGGCGTGCGCGTCAACGCCCGCGACGGCGCCGCGATCCGCGACGAAGACAGGCTGAAGATCACGGCTCTGGAAGATTCCGAGATCGTGCTCGTCGACGCGGCTTAGCAACGCATTCGTCATGCCGGCTTGTCCCGGCATGACGCTCCCGACACCCACCATCAAATCTGCATCCAACGGAGATCATCATGACCAAAGTTCTCGTCCTCTATTATTCCGCCTATGGCCACATCGAAGCGATGGCCAATGCCGTCGCCGAGGGCGCGCGTGAAGCCGGCGCCACCGTCGACATCAAGCGCGTGCCCGAGCTGGTGCCGGCCGAGGTCGCGAAAGCCTCCTATTACAAGGTCGACCAGACCGCCCCCGTCGCGACGATCGAGGACCTCGCCAATTACGATGCGATCATCGTCGGCACCGGCACCCGCTTCGGCCGCATGGCCTCGCAGATGGCGAACTTCCTCGACCAGGCCGGTGGTCTCTGGGCCAAGGGCGCGCTGCACGGCAAGGTCGGCGGCGCCTTCACGGCGACCGCGACCCAGCATGGCGGCCAGGAGACGACGCTGTTCTCGATCATCACCAACCTCTTGCATTTCGGCATGGTCGTGGTCGGCCTGAACTACGGCTTTGCCGGCCAGATGAAGCTCGACGAGGTCACCGGCGGCGCGCCCTATGGCGCCACCACGATCACCGGCGGCGACGGCAGCCGGCAGCCCAGCGCCAACGAGCTCGCCGGCGCACGCTATCAGGGCCGCCAGATCGCGGAGACGGCCAGGAAGCTGCACGGCTGAGCGCGGTTAAGCTTTACGCCTGAACCACTGCATGGCAGGTGCGATCTGGGCGGCATTCTCTTCGGGGGATGCCGCCCCATCTCTGTGGTCAGGATATTTCACCAAAAGCGATACGAATGGCTTTCGAACTCTTGTTGATCGCGCAGATGATCCGCAGGCCCGCTCAGGCGCTGGCGCGGCGATGGTATTGCCGAAGCCTGTTCCGCGCCTCGCGCGGCCGCTTTCATTGTGCCGGCTGCACGAAGGCGTGACCGGCTAGGCCTGCGTGATGTCCGCGTTGGGCTTGATGGGCGCAGTCGCGACAGGCGCCGGTGCCGTCGAGAGCCACCAGCCGTCACCGCCGAACCAGCACGTCTCGTCGGGAGCGCCCTCTCTCCGCAACGACTGCACGCCCTCCCATCCCCTTGCGAACGCCTCCGCCAGTCGCCGGGCAGCATCCGCATCCTGCAATCCCGCGCAGCCGATGAATTGGGCACGCCCGAGGAATTTGACGGGCCAGGCTGCACCCTCGTCCGGGCGCGTGATCATCAGCATGCCGCCGAGCATGCCTTCAGGCGCGAGCGGAAACACCAGCCGCCCACCGGGCAGCAAGGCATCGAGCCATTCGGCAGCCGGCTGCGCCGCACCCGCGCAGACATAGATCACGTCGGCTCTGGGCAGATCGGACGCGATGCCCGAACGATCCCACACATCCACATGGTCGATGTCCTTCAGATTCTCGCGCGCGAGCCCTGCCAGACGTTCGTCGATCTCGTAGGCATGGACGCGGCCGCCGGGGCCGACGAGATGCGCGAGGATCGCGGTGTAGTAGCCGCTCCCCGCGCCGATCTGGATCACGATCTCGCCTTGCTTCACCGCGCAACCGCTGAGCCAATAGGCGTGCGCGCCGGGCATCCCGATATTGAGACCCCGCGCGCTGTCGAGCGCGAGCAGCGTGTTCTGGTAGAGGAAGGCGGGATCATCGTCGGGCGTCACGACATAGGGGTGTCCGCCAACCGAGATCGACCACGGCCCGGGTCCGGCGAACGGCTCGCGCCTGACGGTGCGATAGGCTTCCTCGATACGGGGGTCTGTGGCCCTCGCCGCGGCGCAGATCAACTGCGCATAGAATGCGCGATATTTTGCCGAACGATCTTTCATGTCGCCTCCGGGAAACAGGCGACGATAACACAACGATTGCGATAATCGCGTGACCCTGCAATCCAGGGCAGCGCGTCAGCGCGCGCTCTTGCCCATCGCCTGCGCCGCAAAGGCGGCAAGCCTGGGGTGACGGCGCAGGCCCTGCGCGACATGGTCACGCCACGCGAAGGGCATGCCGCGCCAGGACAGCGCGACGCTGACATCAGTCAGCGGCACCGGCTCGGCGCCGAAGCGGCGCTTGTAGTCCTGGTTGCCGATGCTGAGGTCGAAACGGCGCACGCCGTCCGCATGCAGCGCCGCCATGGTGCGCTCGGTCACGAGCAGCCCCGGCGAGCAGTTCGACCAGGAATCGCCGGCGTGGCTGATGCGCAGCAGGAAATAGGTCGCACCAGACCTGACGCCGAGCGTGGTGGCAACGACGGCCTCGTCGCAGACCAGCGCCGAAATGACGGCGTAACCGTCCGCAGCACCCTGGCGGGCGACCTCGCGATAGAACTGCGCATGGGTTTCGTCGTTGAGGACAAAGCGCGAGCCGAGCTTTCGCATGCGCGCCTGCTGCTGGGCATCCATCACGTCCAGCAGCTCGCGCGCACGCGCGACATCGGTGGCGATCTCGAATCGCGCGCCGGCGTGACGGCTGAAGACGCGCCAGCAGCGTGGCATCTGCATGCGCTTGATCGAGGCCTGGTAATCTTCATAGTCGTCGCCGGTCAGCACGAGGTTGCCGTTGAGCGAGCAGGATCCGATCCGGCCGAGCGACACCAGCGGGTTCGGGTTGCTGCCAATCTGGGCCGGCATCTTCTTCAGGCGCAGCAAATCGAAGCGGTCCGGCAATGCGCGCAATGCGTCGATCAACGCCTTGCCGATCGCATCCGCCGCCGCCGCCGCGTCCAGCGCGGCATCGAGCGCCAGAATCGGCGCGTTGTTGTCGGAGACGCCGAGATCGGCGAATTCGACGATGCGGATGCCGCGCCTGAGATGGCTGATCATCGGCACCATTGCGATGTCCTTGCCGGTCGTGGCATCGGAGATCAATGCAATCAGCGGCGAGAGATCGTGGAACGCCTCGTACCAGGCGCTAAGCCAATAGCCATGCTGGAATGCAGTGCGATGGCCAGCGTTCAGGCGCGATGCGGCCTGCTTCCAGTCACGCACGAAATCGACCGCGATTCCCGACGTGCTGGACACAAGACCATCTGGTTGCTCGACGCTGAGGATCGTCATCCGCGGGACATACGATTACTGGGTGTTTCCAGATAGATTATGTTTTGTCGCGGCCACAAGTGACCTCTGCTTATCGTTAAGCCGATGCCACTGCGGCAGCACCGGCTGCGACAAGTCGTCCGGTTCCGTTTCCGCGACGCATTGGAACCTGGCCAGGAAGTGCAGGCCGGTCACGGCAACGGCGAACATGAACCAGATCGGATTCTGCCGGTCGAGCAGGAAGGTCTCGGTGGCCCCGTAGTACAGGCCGAACAGCCACACGGTCAGGAACAGCTTTGCCAACGCACCGCTGCGGTTGTGAGTTCGGGCGGCCTGAAAATTGCCGAGCGGCGCGAGCACGAAGACGAGGATCACCAGCAACAGCCCCGGCATGCCGATGGTGACCGCGAGGTCGAGATAGCTGTTGTGACTGTGCGCGGCGCTCGTCGCCCATTCGGCGCCCTGGACGGTCTGCCGCGCGGTCACGTCGTCCCAGAACGCGGCGTAGCCGTGACCGATGATCGGCTTCTCGGCGACAGCTGCGAGCGCGAATTCCCAGATGGCGGAGCGCCCGGTGAAGGTGGGATCGAGCGGAAGCAGCCGCGTCATCGCACCGAGCGCCGGGCTCAGGACGCTGCCGACCGTCAGCAGGTTCATCACGATCAGCGGCACGAAGCAGATCATCCGCTTCAGCCACAGGCTCGGGGTGACGCAGACCAGCGAGGCGAGCGCGTAGATCGCAAGACACAGCACCGACGACGTCTTGCCGCCGGTAAAGATCAGGAAGATTCCGGCCAGCGCGGCGACGGCCGGGCCCATCACGAACGAGCCGACGCCGGACAGATAAATGCCGACATAGATCAGGATGGTCATCACCGGCGAAGCGATGTTCTTGTGACCAAAGCTGCCGCGCCAGTCGCCGGCCAACTGCGGCTCGGTGACGTCGAGTGCGGTGTGCATCGAGTATTGCGGCGCCAGGAAGACGCCGAGATAGCAGAGGGTAAGCAATACGAGCGCGGCGCCGCCGAGACACAGGTTGAAGCTGCGCTGCGTCGGCGGCAGCAACGGCAACAGCACCGCGAGCGACATCACGCTGGCTGCGAGCACGAAGCGCTGCATCGAGACTCCGCGATTCTCGGAGAAGACGATGTTGATCAACAGCCATCCGACCAGGCAGAGATGCAGCGGCGTCACCAGCGTCTTCAGCGCGGGCGCATCCGTTGCGGCGACCAACAGTACCGCGACCGCCGCCAGCAAGCCCCAGGAGACATAAGTGAGCGCCATCCGTCCGCCGACGACGGTGGTGACATCCTCGTTGCGCAGGTCAGGAAACGGATCGAGCGTCACCAGCACCAGGAGCAGGGCTGCGACTGCGACGAGGCAGCGCGCCGCCCGCACGGCGTCGATCCCCGCAAGCCCATCGCGCAGGACGTGGCCTAACGATCGGGCCTCGACGTCGGTCATTTCAGTGGCGCTGCGATCCATGGCTCGAGAGTAGTGGTGAAGCCGGGGGAAGCTCCAAGAGTTAGCCGATCCCTGTTAAGCATCCGTCAACCAGTGGGCCCTGCGGCACCGCGTGCGGCCGCACGATGCTCCGCGCGATTTCGTAATATTGAAGCGCGCGCTGTTCCAGCGTGAGGTTGTCGAGCACGAAGCCGCGCGGATCGAACGTATCGGCGGCGCACCCGGCCCAGAAATCATCCCAGCCCGCCTCGAACCCGGCGATGTCGACGAACTTGGCGCCGCAACGATCGTCCCAGTACGGCACCGACGAGACCGGGGCGAACTGGACGCGATGCGGATAATAATCGGGGTCCCGCCAGGGGCCGCCGGGATCCCAGGCGAGCACCGGGACGCCGCAAGACAATGCCTGCTGATAGGCGATGCCCTGGCTCTCGTTCTGGCAGAGGAAGATCATCGCACGCGATCGCGCGAGCGCGGCCCGATAGTCCTCTTCCTTGTAGCTGCCGTAACGCAGCTCGGTGAACGAGCGGCCTTCCCTCGTGAGCCGGGCGCGGACGGGTTCGATCAGCTCCGCCGCGTAGCGATCGCGGTCCCAATGCACCTTGTCGTAGATCAGGACGTCGACACTCTTTTGCGAGGTCGGCGACGGTGCCCAGAGATCCGTGTCGATGCCGATCGGCCAAGCCTCCGTGTCGGGCCAATGCGGCCGATACATGTCGGCGTACCACGGGCCGGGCACCACGACCTTCTTGACCGGCAGGCGCTTGAACAGGTCGGGATCGTCGAGCGGATGATTGTGGGCGGCAACGCCGAGCAGGATCGGATTTTTCCAGGCGAATTTGTCGAGCAGGAAGGTGCGGCCGATGATGCAGGCGAGTTCGCCCGGATGCCGCGCGATGTAGCCATAGTCGTTGACGCGATAGCGGATACCGAGCCGATCGAGCCCCGCACAGAGATTGAGGAACACGCGGAGCTGCCCGCTCATGCGCGGCTCGCCGAGCAGCATGCGACGCGCCACGCGCCGCAGATGCCGGTCGCCGGGAAACCAGCGATCGTCCTTGTCCTCGTAGAACAGGTTGAGGACCATATCGTCCGGATCGTAGTCGAATGTCTTTGCGGGCACTGGGGTCCATCCGCGGCGGTCTGGCGCACATTCTCGCATGGGACCGGCTGTCGCACTCTTCCAAATTTGCCACAGGCTTAATGCCGGCGGCTTAACGCTAATTGACGAAACCAACACTGCGGCAGCCTTCGTGGCGACGCTTTTTTCCCAATGCGAGTATCATTCGCGACGGCCAAGGTTGCGATCGATCGCATTACCAACTCGCAGAAGCGCCCTGGTTAACAGACCGTTAAAGGCGAGCCGTATCTTGATCAGCGCGGAAGAAATTCTCGAATTACCGGCGACATCGCGCGTCGCTCCGGCGGCGCGCCTCCCGCTGCAGGTCGGCTCAACCACATCGGTGTCCGTCGTCATTCCCGCCAAGAATGTTGCGGCCTATGTCGGCGAAACCCTCGCCAGCGCACTGGCGCAGGCCGAGGTCAACGAAGTGATCGTCGTGGACGACGGCTCGACCGACGACACCACCGCCATCGTCCGCGCCATTCGTGACCCGCGACTGCGCCTGATGATCAACGGCGCAGCCGGCGTATCGGCTGCGCGTAATCTCGGCGCACAGCATGCGAGCAGCCAATGGCTGCTCTTCCTCGATGCCGACGATCGCCTACGACCCGGCGCGGTCGCGGCCCTGCTGGCCGCTGCGCGTGCCGCGCCGCGAGCGGTTCTTGTCTACGGCGACTACAACACGATCGACAGCGAGGGACGGCAGATCGGCCGCCGGGATCTGCTGAAAGGACGCCGCAAACCGTCCGGCGACGTGCTGGCGCGGCTCGCGGCCGGAAACTTCATCGTCAATGGCGGCATTGCGCTGGCACGTGCAGAGGCCTTCCGCGCTATCGGCGGCTTCGACGTCTCGCTCAGATATTGCGAAGACTGGCACTGCTGGTGCCGCCTTGCCGCGATCGGCGAATTCGAATTTGCGCCAAACCTTCTGCTCGACTACCGCCTGCACACGGCCAACACCATGAACGCGGCGGTGCGGACGCCACAGGATTTCTTTCCGGCGATCGCACGAATATTCGACGACGGGTTGATCATGGCGCGACTGCCCGCGGGCATGGCAGCCGGGCTGCGCCAGGCCGCCGAGGTTCATCTCGTCACGTATTCGGCGATGCAAGCGGTCCGCTTCGGCAGATATCGCCAGGCCTTCGCCTATCTCGGGATGGTCGGGCGCCGCTCGCTCAAATCGCTGCCGCGTTCCGCGGTTAGGGTCGCCCTCGCCTGCTTCGGTATTTAGACCGCGACCTCGGCGTCAGGACGCGATCTTCGAGGCCTTATAGGGTTTCGGCTCGATGCCGAACGCGGCGAGCGCCGAGCCGAGCGCGACCATCACGGGATGCATCGCGAAGAAGGCTTTCGACGATTTCAGCAGAGCGGCCGCGCGCACCAGCGACAACGGCAACCTCCCGAGCATCTGCGCAAACACCCACACTCGCGCCGCGGCGCCCTGCGCGGCCTTGGACTGCACACGATAATTGATCGCGCCGATGCGCAGGCCTCGCTTCACGATCCAGCCGAAACTGGTGCGGCTTTGCGGCACCGTCTCGGTGATGACTGCCTCCGCCGTCCAGTGGAACGTCATGCCGGCATTGCGGCAGCGCACGAAGAAATCGCAGTCGCCGCCCCCGAGGAAATTGAAGCGCGGGTCGAAGGCCGGACGGGCGAACCTCTCGAACGCCGCACGCGTGATCAGGCAATTGCCGCAGCCGTAGATCACGGGCACAGCGCCGCTGTAATCATAGGCGGGGCAGAAAACGGGGTGGCGCGAAAGCCAGGGCATGCTGCGATCCTCGAAGACCGGCAGCACCGGCCCGCCGACCAGATCGGCGCCGGTCGCCTCCGCGGTGCGAACCATCAGCTCGAGCCAATCGGGCGAGGCGATCTCGTCGTCGTCGATCATCAGGAACCGGATCGCGGCGGGAAACAGCGCCAGCGCCGTCTCGAACGCGGCGTTGATCGCCTGGACGTTGCCTTGCCGTTTCTCAACCAGGCAGACACCCTGGAGCCTGCCATCGGCGAGATATTCCGCGGCCACCGGCGCGCTTTCACGCCGGACCGTATCGTTCTCGACCATGACGACGGCGAAGGAGCGCGGGGTGCGCTGACTGACGAGCGAGTCCAGCGTCGACCGCAGATGCTGCGGGCGGCGGAAGCAGGGAATGCAGACGACGATCCCAACCGACAGGTCGATAATCCGGGAGCTGGACGCGATCTCCCGGTCGGGATCGCGCACGGCATCCGAGATACGCGTGGCGGACAGGTCTGTCGGGATCAATGTCATGACGTTCTAGATGTCCGAGATAGATTGAAAAAGCCCTGCTTCGATCCGGGGATCAGCGCCGTCCCGCGACGGCACATCGCCGCGGGACAGGCACGTCCCAAAATGAACGGCCGGTTTGAGCCTCGCGACGGCGCCACGCCGCCGATTTTCCGCCATCCATGCACTTAACTGATTTCGGGTGTTTCTGCTGCGAAGCCTTGCGCGCGTGATACTGCAATTCGCGGTCCACCGTGCCGACGGTGGCTGGCGTGGACGATACCGTAGTTAATGCACATGCTCATTAACCCGATCGTAAGTACCGCGACGGGTGAAGCGTCGCGGTATCGGATTTGCTCTACGGGCACACGAGATTTTTCCTGTAAATTTAAGTCGAACAAGCGCGGTCAGAAAATATGAACAAGCCAGCCACGATCGATTTCGCGACAGCCACGACGGTCCAAATTCCCGCGGCCATTGCACACACTCAGGCGCTGCACGATCTCGTCCCCGGTGAAGCCCGCGACAGCCTGCTCGCCGTCCACGACGTACTGCGCCGCGGACTGCCGCAGGGCCAGCTCGCCACCTACGAAGCCGGAGGCGGCTCGTGCAGCGTCCTGCCACCGGAATTGCTGAGCCGCAGCAAGGTCACCGTCGTCGATATCGACGAGGACCAGGTCCGCAACAACAGCTACGCGGACGAAGCGATCCTCGGCGATGTCCAGACCTACCGCTTCGGGCGCGAGACCTTCGATCTGGTGATCTGCTACAACGTGATCGAACATCTTCCCAACGTCGACGCCGCACTCCTGAATTTCCGAGATGCGCTCAAGCGCGGCGGGATGATCCTGATCGGCGCGCCCAATCCGCGCTCGTTGTCCGGGGTCGTCACCAAATACTCGCCGCACTGGTTCCACGTCTGGTTCTACCGGCACATTCGAGGCATCAAGGATGCCGGCTTGCCGGGCGAGCCGCCGTTCCCGACCTTCTTCCATCCCCTGGTGTCGCTACCGAGGCTCGAAGCGTTCGCCGCCGCCAATGGCCTCGAGATGATCTACCGCCGTGAGGTCGAGAGCCCGCGCTATCCCGAGATGCGCCGGCGCAAGCCGCTGTTCGCAGCCCTGGTCGACGCCGGCGCCGCCGTGCTCAACGCCATGCTCCCGCGCGGGACCGACGTCCGCCGCGGCGATTATCACGTCATCCTGCGGAAAAGCTGACGGCCATGGTGCGCGCGCAGCCGATCGCAAGACCAGCGAAGCCTCGCGGCCACGATGCACGCGGTAACGAACCGTTAATCTCTGAAGGACCGCGCCATCGCATGCGTCACGGCGACGCGTCGAAGAGTGGCATGCGCTTAAACGCTTTTTTTGCCATTTCGGTGAATAGTCCCTCAATGAGTATGGTTAATTTTCCCTGTTGCGTTGAGTGGGCACCTATATCTGAGGTGCGTGGCGTAGAGCGAAGAGTACCCCCTCAGCTCGCGGCACTTGGAATGAAAGCTGGGGATCATGCTTGACTATAACCAGCCGATAGATCGGGCCGGACCGGAGGCCCCGCAGCAGCGGCCTCGGGTTGGCTTCAACGTGCTGGAGCTGGTCAATCTGCTCTGGCGGCGGAAGGTCGCGATTGCCGTTGCCGCGCTGCTCGGTGCAACGGCCGCCGTCACCGTGGGCAAGAGCCTGACGCCCCGCTACACCGCCACCGCCCAACTCTATGTCGACCCGCGCGAGCTTCAGCTCGTCGATCGCGAGCTAACGCCTCGCGCGCAGGACGTCTCCGGCATGTCGATGGTGGTCGAGAGCCAGGCGCGCCTGATCACCTCCAACAGCGTGCTGCTCCAGGTGATCCAGCAGGCTGATCTGGACAAGGATCCCGAATTCGGCGGCGGCGCCGACGGCAAAGGCGTGATGTCCTCGCTGCTCGGTCTGATCGGCCTTCAGCCCCGCGCGCCCTCCGCCACGGAGAAGAGGGAAGTGCAGCTCGCCGCCCTCGAGGCGCTGAACCGGCACATCACGATCCGCAAGACCGAGAAGAGCTTCATCGTCGACATCGAGGTCTGGTCGACCGATCCGGCGAAAGCGGCGATGCTCGCCAACACGCTGACCAGTGCCTACCTCGCGGAATCCCGCAACTCGCAGGCGTCAGCCGCGCGGCGCGCCACCAACGATCTCTCCGGCCGCTTGAAGGAGCTGCGCGAGCGGCTGCGCAACGCCGAGACCGTGCTTGCGACCTACAAGGCCCAGAACAATTTCGTCGGTACCCAGGATGCGCTGATCAGCGACCAGCAGCTTTCCGCCAGCAACCAGCGGCTTTCCGCCGCCCGCGCCGCGACCATGGACGCGCAGGCGCGCCTCGATCAGATTGAGGCGAGCCGGCGCACCACGGCAGATGCGGGCGCGAACTCCGAAGCGCTGCAATCGCCGACCATCGCGAACCTGCGCGCGCAATATGCCGACGCGCGCAAGAAATATGCGGAGCAGGCCGGCGAGCTCGGCCCACGTCATCCGGCGCTGCGCCAGACCGAGAAGCAGGTCGAAGATCTCAAGCGCACCATCAACGAAGAGATCGACCGCTTCGCGCAGTCCGCCAAGAACGATTTGACGCGTGCCCGCGACTTTGAAGCCTCGCTCAGCCGGGCGCTGGAGGCACAGAAGCGGCAGAGCGTCCAGCTCAGCCAGGCCGCCGTGCGCTTGCGCGAGCTCGAGCGCGAAGCCGATGCCAGCCGTGACGTCTATCAATCCTTCCTCAAGCGTTCGCGCGAGACCGAGGAGCAGGAGACGCTGAACACCTCGGCGGCCCGAATCATCGGCGAAGCGACGGTGCCGCAGCGGCGCTCGTTCCCGCCGGCGATGAGCCTGTTCGCCATGATCGGCTTCATCTTCGGCGCGATCGCTGCATCGAGCTGGTTCGTCGCGGCCGAACTGCTGTTCGCCGGCGCATTCGCGCCGGCGCCGGCGCCGGCCCGGCCCAATCGCACTCCGTTGCCGCAAGCTCCGCGAGCTTCAGAGCCTTCGCGAACGGCGGAGACCGCCCGGCCCCACCCGGCCTCGCGAGCCCCGGAAATCGCGCAGGCACTGCCGGAACTCACAGCCCCGCCGCTGCAACCTTCGATGGTCGAGAAGCCCCTGATCGAAAAGCCGCTGATCGCGCGCCTCCAGGAGGCCGACGTCATCCACACGCTCGGTGCCATTCTCGCCACCGGCGGCGGCATCGACCTCACCCGGCTGGGCTGGCCGACGCTGCGCCCCGGCTTTCCCCTGACGACGCTGCTCAACGCCTGGCGCGACATGCGCGCTACGGCGGCCCGGCGCGCCGGCGGAAAGACAATGCCTGTTATCGCGCTCGTCGGTGCCAGTGAGACCACCGGGCGCAGCGTGACCGCGCTGAATTTCGCGCTCGCGGCCGCGCGCGACGGCGCTCGGGTACTGATGATCGATGCCGACCACCAGGCCCACTCGCTCTCGAACAAGGTCAACCGTCCCGGCAAGAGTGAGCCGAGCAAGGTTGGATGGCTTTCGATCGGCAGCAAGGCCGCGCGCGAGATCAAGACACTCAACGGCATCTCGGTATTGCCGGCCGCCGAACGCGACGCAGGCAAGGCCACTGACGCCATCCGCAAGGCCATCGAGCAGGCGCGCTCCGCCGGCGGTTATGACCTCGTGATCCTCGACGGTCCCGCGGCGCCACTCACGACCGGCAGCCGCAAGCTGCTCGATGATGCCGACGCGCTGGTGGCGGTGCTGCCGACCAGCCTCGACATCAACGACGGCCTCGAAGAGATATTGAGCACGCTCGGCCGCGCCGAGCGCAAGCTCGTCGGCGTCGTGCTCGACGAACTCACCCCTATGGCCCAAGCTCGCCAACGAGGCAGACAATATGCTTGAGCGCCGCATCAATCTCGATGGCCGGACCGCAACTGCCGACGTGCCGCGGATCACCATCGGCGGCCTTCGTATGGCCGCACTCGACCTGGAAGCGACCGCGGATTTCATGATCGAGGCGACCGATCCGCGCCATCGCATCGGCCGTCCGCTGCACCTGACCTCGGCCAACGGCGAGGTGCTGGCGCGGTGCTCGACCGAACCGGAGACCGAGCGCCTGTTCCGCGGCGCCGACCTCATCAACGCCGATGGCCAGCCGCTGGTGGCGGCGTCGAGGCTGCAATCCTGGTTTCCGCTGCCCGAGCGCGTCGCCACGACGGATCTGTTTCACGTCGTCGCGCGCAAGGCCGAAGCGGTCGGCCGCACCTTCTACATGTTCGGCGCGAGCGAGGACGAGAACGCCGCTGCGGTCGAGAACGTCCGGAAGATGTATCCAAACCTCAAGATCGTCGGCTACAGCCACGGCTATCTCCGTGGCGATGCACTGCGCGCGAAGGTCGACGAGATCAACGCGCTAGCACCGGATTATCTCTGGGTTGCGCTGGGCGTGCCAAACGAGCAGGCTTTCGTCGAGGAATTCACGCCGCATCTCACCAATGTCGGCGTCATCAAGACATCCGGCGGCCTGTTCAACTTCTTGTCGGGAAGCCGCGCCCGCGCGCCGCGATGGATGCAGAAGATCGGCCTGGAATGGGCCTGGCGCACCTTGCTCGAGCCCCGCCGCCTGTTCTGGCGTTATTTGACCACCAATCCTCGCGCGATCTATCTGCTGTTCAGCCGCAATCGGCCCCTTAATCGCTGAGTAGAACGACATGACCGCCGCCGGTTATCAGCCCCGCCTGCGCTGTTTCAACGCCGGCGGCGCCGTATTGCGCCTTGCGGGTCGGGCTCATAAGCGGCTAAAGAGACTGTCACAGTCGGCGCCGGCAACTTTCGCGGCCGCCGCATGTTTTTGTATGGCCGCCGACACAAGCGGCACAATCGGCTCAGCCAATAGCGCGAGCCAGCTTTTCACAGCGAAGGCCACGATCGAGTCCGCGCATCGGCCTGCTTTCAGGCGCGACCCAAGGGAGCACGGAACGAATGCATCAGGCCGCAAGCCTGCAATTCGAGCGCATGATGAACGAGCTCATCCTCTGGCATGCCGTGCCGGAGGACGAACGATCGCCGGCGCCGGCCTGGTGGTGGGGTCCGGCGATGGCGGTATTCGACACGCACGAGCCGATGCGACAGGCCTGGTGTCGTGAGCTCGGCCTTGGCGACGGGTCGAGCTTTGCCGATGGAGCGCATGTCCTTATCGCGCTCTTCGCCGAACAAACCTCGCTTCCGTGGCCGGATGATTTTCCACGCAAGGCGGAGATCAGGGAAGAGGACGTCCGCGAGCTCCACCCGCAGCCATCAGACGACAGCGCTTTTCAACCGTAGCGCCGCGGCCGCGGTGGCGGCATGGTCCGGCTCCGGCTGGAGCGGCGGCGCGACAGGCGGCTCCGTCGGCCGTAGCAGCTCGGCCATCTGCCGCGCCGGCACCGGCTTGGAGATCAGGAAGCCCTGCATCTCGTCGCAGCCATGGGCGCGCAGGAACGCCTCCTGTTCAGCGTTCTCGACGCCTTCCGCCACCACGGTCATACCGAGCGCCTTGCCCATGCTGATGATCGCCTGCGCGATCGCCTGATCCTCCGCATCCTGCGGCAGGTCGCGCACGAAGGAGCGGTCGATCTTGATGGTGTCGATCGGAAAATGCTTCATCAGCGACATCGACGAATATCCGGTGCCGAAATCGTCGATCGCCAAGCGAATGCCGCGGCTCTGGATGGCGTCGAGCACCTTGATCGCACGTCCGACATTGCGCATCATCATACTCTCGGTGACTTCGAGCTGGAGCAGCACCGGCGACATGCCGCTTGCGGCGAGCGCTTCGTCGACGTCCTGCAAGAGATGCTCGTCGACGAACTGGCGCGGCGACAGGTTCACCGCCATGGATACCGGCAAGAGGCCGCGCCGCTGCCAGGCCATGGCCTGCGCGCAGGCCTCCTTCATCACCCAGCGGCCGATCGGCACGATCAATCCGGTCTCCTCCGCCAGCGGAATGAACTGCGCCGGCGAGATATTGCCGAGATCGGGATGCGTCCAGCGCAATAGCGCTTCCACGCCGGTGATCTGGCCGGTCACCATGTCCACCTTGGGCTGGTAGTTCAAAGTGAACTGATCCCGCTCCAGCGCCCGGCGCAGCGCGCTCTCCAGCGACAGCCGCTCGATCGACTGCGTGTTCACTTCCTTGGAGAAGAAGCGATAGCCGTTCTTGCCGTCTTCCTTGGCGAGATACATCGCCATGTCGGCATTCTTGGTCAGCGTCAGCGCGTCGGCACCGTTGGCCGGATACATCGCAATGCCGATGGAGGCGGTGGTGTGGCACTCGTGGCCGGCCAGCTCCATTGGCTTCGCGAGCACGCGGAGCAGTTCCGTCGCGATGCGCTGGACGTCGTCGATCTCGCCGCACTGGTCGAGGATAACCACGAACTCGTCGCCTCCGAGGCGCGCCACCACGTCGCTCGCTCGCAGCGCGCTGCGCAACCGGTCGGCGACTTCGAGCAGGAGCAAATCGCCCGCCTCGTGGCCGAGCGAATCGTTGATGACCTTGAACCGGTCGAGATCGATGAACAGCACCGCGAAACGATGGTCATGGCGCTCCGCCGCATCGATTGCCGCGCGCAACACGGCACTGAATGTCTCGCGGTTGGGCAGGTTGGTCAGGCTGTCATAGGAGGCGAGATACTCGATCCGTTCGTCGGCCTTGTTCTTCTCGTCGGCGCGATCGAAATTCTCCATCGCGAAGGAGACGTTTTCGGCGAGACGCTGCAGCAGCTCGACGAACTCGTCGGTAAAGGCGGCAGGCTCCGCCGACAAGTAGATCATGACGCCAACTGCCTGGTCGTGGGCGACCAGCGGGAATGCCGCTCCCGAGCGCGCGCCGTCGCCGCGGACGATGGCGTGGAAGGCGCGGACGCGATCGTCGTTGAGATAATCGTTGCTGATGCAAGGCTGGCGCGTGCGGAATGCCGTGCCGCTCATCCCACGACCTTCCGGGCAATCGGGGTCGATGGAGAGGCGGACGGTGCGCGTGGTGCCGGCCGCGGGTCCGGCGCTGGCGACGATTTCCAGCTGGTCGCTCTCGGCGCTCGCGAGCGCGATGGTGGTGGAGGTGAATTTTGCGCCATTCGAAGCAGCAAGGCAGACGAGGTCGAACAGTTCGGCGCGCGACTTCGCCCGCATGATCGCCTCGTTGGTGGCGCTCAGCGACGCAAACATCCGCGTCAGGCGTTCCTTCTGCGCTTCGGTGCGGGCCTTCTCCTCGGCACGATCGAAATTGTCGAGGGCGAAAGAGACGTTTTCAGCCAGACGTCCGAGCAGCTCGACCAAATCGGGTGTGAACGTATTCTCTTCCGGTGCGAGGAAAAGCAGGATGCCAATCGGCTCCTGGCCGCCCCGCAGCAGCGGGAAGCTGGCAGCAGCCCGGGTTCCATCCTCGATCGCCTTGGAATGCCAGTACACCGATCGCGGATCATTCAGATAATCGTTGATGACACTGGCCCGGCGGGTCCGCAGCGACATCCCTATGATTCCCTGGCCTTCAGGATGGTCGGCGGAAACAAGGCAGGTGCGTCCCACCATTCGTTCCTGCAGGCGTCCCTTCACGGCGACGACCCGGACAAGTTCACGTTTGTCGTCCAAAGTGGCGATTGTCGCGGAGGCGAACACCCCGCCGAGCACGGCGGCCTGGCACGCGACCTCGAACAGCTCCTCGCGCGTCTTGGCGCGCATGATGGCTTCGTTGGTCGCGCTCAGCGCCTCGAACATGCCACTCAGGCGATCGCGCTGCTTGTCGGCCCGCGCTTTTTCGTCGGCTCGATCGAAATTCTCGAGCGCAAAGGCGACGTTGGCCTGGAGCTTACGCAGGAGCTCGACGAACTCGTCCGTGAAAGTGCCGCGCTCGCGCGAGTTGAACAGGAATACGCCTTCGACCTTGTCGCCATTGAACAGCGGCAGCGCGGTTGACGACGCAATGCCGTTGCGACGCGCGCTGGCGTGCCAAGGCTCGAGGCGGGCGTCTGCCAGGATGTCGTTGCTAATGCAAGCCTTCCGGGTCCGGAACGCAGTGCCGGTCAACCCACGTCCCTCCGGCACCTTGTCGCTGACCCGCAATCTGAAGGTTCGTACCTCAGCGGCGTTCGGTCCAAAGGATGCGACAACGCGAAGCAGTCCCGCGTCGCGGTCGAGCAACGCGATCGAGGTCGAGGCGAACTTCGCGCCCTGCGCCGTGGCTTCGCAAACCAGGTCAAACAGTTCGCTGCGGGATCTTGCCCGCAGAATGGCCTCGTTGGTCGCGCTTAGCGCCGCGTACATGCGCGCCAGCCGTTCCTCCTCCAGCGCGATCTGGGCCTTCTCCTTGTCGCGGTCAAAGTTCTCGAGCGCAAAGCATACGGTTTCGGTCATCCGCAGCAACAGTGCGACGATGCCTTCGTCTTTCGCCCAGGCTTTGCTCACGAAGAAAAACAGCACGCCGATGCTGGTGCCACGCTTGATCAAGGGAGCAGCCACGCAGGCGACGGCGCCGGCATCGACGTTGGTTTGCTCCCAGGTCGTCCCCTTGGTACGATTGAGGAGGTCGTCCTCGACGATCGCTTTCTGAGTCCGGAACACCTGGCCGGAGATGCCCTTGCCATAGGGACTCTCCGCATCGATCGAGTAGCGCGTGCGTCTGATCAGATCCAGATTTTGTCCGGTCGCTGCCACCGGCGTCAGCCATTCGGAATCCGGCTCGCGCAGCAGAACGAAAGTGGCAAGCGATTTGCCGCTATGCACAGCGGCATCGCAGACCCGCTGGTATAGATCCTGCTCAGTGCTGGCGTGAAGGATTGCTTCGTTGGTCGCAGTGAGGGCGCCGAACATGCGGTTGAGCCGCCGCACTGCCCGCTCGCCATCCAGGCGCGCTGTCTCGCGCGCGAAATTCTCCAGCGCATGTGAGATATTGCTCGACATCCGCTCGAAGAGCGAGACCATCGCCTCGTCGAGCGTGCCTGCCCCCGAGCGCGTCACATACAACACGCCGATGCTGCGACCGCCACAGATCAGGGGAAGCGCCGCGGCTGCCCCGACACCCGCTCCGGCAGCGCCTTCGCGCCACGCGAGCGAGCGCGGATCGTTCAGATAATCGTTACTGATGCAAATCCCCTGGCTGCGAAAGGCTTCGCCGCCGACGCCCGACCCCTCCGGCGTGCCGGCCTCCGTGGTGATCGTGATCGCACGCAGCCGCGCAACGTCGTCGCCGCAGCCGGCCGCAAATCGGAGCCGCTGGCCATCCGGCTCCGCCAGGAACACGGCGACGGCCATGAAGTCCCCACTCGAAAACCCGGCGTCGCAGACCTTCTGGTACAGCTCGTCCGGCGACTTCGCGTAAAGGATGGCTTCGTTGATGTCGCTCAACGCTGCAAGTGTGCGCGCGAGGGTCGTCTGCACGATCTCAACTCCCCGGCATTTCTGCCATTTTCTCCCGGGTAGCTTATGAGGGCGATGGCCTAAGTGGTGGTTATTGGTTCCCGCAAACCGTCGATCAAAGTGAACGAGCTGCAAACAGCTGTCGCGAACCTGTCAAAATCGCTATACTGGATGGCGGTTTCAGCCACAGACGCGCTCCCTTTACGAATTTGCAGCCCTGTATTGGTTTACGGGAGATTGATATCGCACCGGTGCTTTGAGACGATGGCTTCCAACAGGCACAGCCCGCCAAGGGCGAGACCTGAGGAAACGCCATGCCGATCGTCCAGGCCGACCGCCTCACGCGCATCAGCGCCGCGCTGCTTCGTGCCGCCGGAGCTTCCGCGGAAGAGGCCGACGCGATCGCATGCGACTGCGTCAACGCCAATCTCGCCGGCCACGATTCCCACGGCGTGATCGCTGTTTCCGCTGATGGCGATGCGCGAAGGCATGATCGGGATCGCGACGGCGGATTCCGGCCGCTCGCGGAAGCACGTGGCGGCCTTCGGCGGCAAGGAGGCACGGCTCGGCACCATCCGATCTCGATTGCGGTGCCGTCCGACCTCGATGCGCCGTTCTACCTGGACATGGCGACCTCTGCGGCGCGCGCTGGCGCGCGAGTACAGGCTCGATACGATCCTCGACCTGGCCTGACGGATTTCGGCCTGACGCAATTCGGAGAACAGCAGCATGACGCGGCAGATGGTACTGGTCGGCTTCCTTCAGGCCCAGAACTGCACGAATTTGCCTAGCTCGTGGCGGCATCCGGACTCGCGCGACGATTCGATGTCGGCGGACTATTATCAGGAGATCGCCAAAATCCTCGAAGCCGGCAAGTTCCACATGGCGTTCTTCGACGACCGGTTGGCGATGCCGGACCGCTACGGCAACGATCACGCCCACACCGTCGAATACGGCATCCGCTGCGTGAAGATGGATCCGCTGATCGTGCTGACCACGATGGGCATGGTTACGGAGAAGCTCGGGTTGGGGGCGACCGGCTCGACGACTTATTTCGAACCTTTCGACATCGCCCGCCGCTTCGCAACGCTCGACCTGATGTCCGGCGGACGCGCCGGGTGGAACGTCGTCACCTCGCTCAACGACGGCGAGGCACACAACATGGGGCGCGACTCTCATCCCGAACATGATTCCCGCTACGACAAGGCCGACGAATTCATGGAGGTCGTGCTCGGCCATTGGGACACTTGGGAGGACGGCGCGCTCATCATGGACAAGACGAGCGGCCGCTTCGCCGATCCAGCCAAGGTGAAGCGGCTCGATCACAAGGGCCCATTCTACAAGTCGCGCGGTCCCTTCACCGTGCCGCGCTCGGATCAGGGCCATCCCGTGATCATCCAGGCCGGCGCGTCCGGACGCGGGCAGCGCTTTGCAGGACGATGGGGCGAAGTAATCTTTACCGCTGCACGTAACCTCTCCGCCGCCAAGGACGGCTATGCGGCGGTGCGTAACGAGGCCGCGAAAGTCGGCCGCGATCCGGAGGCGATGTTCCTCTGCAACCTGACGACGCCGGTTTGCGCCGCGACCAAAGCCGAGGCCGAAGATAAGATGGCGCTGATCAACAAGCTGCCGCTGCAGATCGATGCGCTGTCGCTGCTGGCCGAAGCACTCAACTACGACTTCGCCTCCAAGGATCTCGACGAGCCGCTGACGACTGAGGAGTTGAAGAGCATGCAGGGCATTCTGGGCATCCGGGACGGCGTGCTCAAGAACTCCGGTAAAAGCAATCCGAGCGCGCGCGACTTCGTCACCTTCTCCGGCCGCGGTCAGGTCCAGGATGCGATGGTTGGCGGCCCCAAGGAGATCGCGGACAAGCTCGAAGAAATGTTCGTCGAGCACGGCTGCGACGGTTTTGTCATCGCCGCGACCTATGTGCCCGGCTCCTATGCGGATTTCGTGCAATATATCGTCCCGGAATTGCAGCGGCGCGGATTGTTCCAGAAGGAATATCGCGGCAAGACGCTGCGGGAAAATCTCGGGCTGAAGCGGCCGGCGGCCGGCGACTGGAAAGTGCAGCCGCGCGATGCCGCGGAATAACAACGGAGACACGGCATGCGCTGGCTGACATTCACGGCCGCGGACAAGACGTCCTGGGGATTCGTCGAGGGTGACCAAGTGATTGCGGTCGACGGCGATCCCTTCGGCGAATGGCAGCGGACCTCGCGCACGCATCCGCTGTCGCAGGTCAGAATCGAGCTTCCGCTGATTCCGCGCACCTTCTACTGCGTCGGCCTGAACTATCTGAAGCACCTGAAAGAGGCCGCCGACAAGCGGGGCGAAGTGCCGGCAGTGCCGGACAGACCAGAGATCGGCTATCGCGCTCAGAATGCGCTGATCGCACATGACGAGGACGTCGTGATCCCGTCCTTTGCGACGGACAAGATCCACTACGAAGGCGAACTCGTCGTCATCATCGGCAAGAAGGTCAAGCATCTCACGAAGCAGAATGCGATGGATTGCGTGTTCGGCTACACCATCGGCAACGACGTCGGCGAACGAAGCTGGCAGAAAGCCGACCGCAGCCTGTGGCGGTCGAAGAACGCCGACACGTTCAAGCCGATGGGCCCGTGGATCGAGACCGAAGTCGACCTCGCCCGTATGGAGACCATCGTTCGCGTCAACGGCGAGGAAACCAACCGCTTCCGCACCAACGACATGATCTTCGGCGTGGTGCCGTTCCTTGTCGAGCTATCCAAATACTTTACGTTATGGCCCGGCGACATGATCTGGATGGGCACCGACGGTGCGTCGCCCGACATCAAGCACGGCGATGTCGTGGAGATCGACATCACCGGCATCGGCACGTTGCGGAATAGATTCGTGCGGGAGGAGCGGTAGCCCACGTTGCACCAACAGTGTCGTCCCGGCGAAGGCCGGGACCCATGCGCCGCAGCAGATTTTTGATTAGGACTCGTCGTTACGGCTTCGCAAGGCAATTGGCATTCGTGGTTATGGGTCCCGGCCTTCGCCGGGACGACGAAGCGCTGCCTCTCAAAACGGTAGGATCACGCTGGTCTTGATCTCCTTCAGCACCACATTGCTTCTGACATAGCGAATGCCGGGAATGCGGAACATGAACTCGTCGAGAAATTTGTTGTAGGCCGTCATGTCCTGCACGACGACGCGCAAATGGTAATCGGCATCGCCCGTGGTCGCAAAGCACTCCAGCACCTCACGCCGCGTGGTCACCCGCGCGACGAACTCGTCGACGAATTTTGCGTCGTGCCGTTCCAGCGAGACGTGGAGGATCGCGGACATCGCGAAGCCGGCCTGCTCGCGCGCGACCAGGGCCGCATAGCCCTGGATGGCACCGCTCTCCTCCAGCGCGCGCACCCGGCGCCAGCAGGCCGAGGTGGACATGCCGACCGCGTCGGCGAGCTGCTGGTTGGTGGCGCGGCCGTCCTTCTGGAGATAGGCGAGAATCCGCGCGTCTTGGTCTTCGATCATGGAAAGCACCAAAATGGATTACTCTACCGCTTTGTAGATTATAACGGACAATTCTACCACAATGGATATCCTATTCGGGAAAATAGGTAGGACCTACCAGTTGCCGAGGCCTACCCTTCTCCCATCCGGCAAGGATGCCGCGGGAGGTCCGCATGGACGCCATTTCCTCACTCGACGCCTACCAGCTTTCCGACCGCTACGATCGCGAAGAAGGCCGCGTCTTCCTCACCGGCACGCAGGCCATCGTCCGCATCGCGCTCGACCAGGTGCGGCGCGACCGTGCCGCCGGGCTGAACACGGCGGGCTTCATCTCGGGCTATCGCGGCTCGCCGCTCGGCGGCATCGATCTCGAACTGTGGCGCATCCAGGAGCGGCTGAAGCGGGACCGCATCGAATTCCTCCCCGCGGTGAACGAAGACCTTGCCGCGACGGCGGTGCTCGGGTCGCAGCAGGTCGAGACGCAAGCTGACCGCGAGGTCGATGGTGTGTTCGGGCTCTGGTACGGCAAGGGTCCCGGCGTCGATCGCTCCGGCGATGCGCTGAAACACGGCAATGCCTACGGCTCCTCACCGCATGGCGGCGTTCTGGTGGTCGCTGGCGACGACCATGGCTGCGTCTCGTCCTCGATGCCGCACCAGTCCGACGTCGCTTTCATGAGCTGGTTCATGCCGACGCTCCACCCCGCAAGCGTCAGCGAGTATCTCGAATTCGGTGAATATGGCTATGCGCTGAGCCGCTTCACCGGCATGTGGGTCGGCTTCAAGGCGATCTCGGAGATCGTGGAATCCGGCGCCTCCGTCGCGCTGCGCCCGCCGCGCGCCTTCCACACTCCGGACGTCACGCCGCCACCCGGCGGCTTGCACTATCGCTGGCCCGATCTGCCGGGGCCGCAGATCGAGGAGCGGCTGGAGGCGAAGAAGCACGCGGTCTACGCCTTCGCAAAGGCCAATCCGATCGATCGTCACATCTACGATATCCCGGGCGCTACCTACGGCATCGTCACCACAGGCAAAGCCCATCTCGATCTGATGGAAGCGTTGCGGTTGATGGATCTCGACGAAGCGGCCTGCCGCAGCATCGGCATCGACATCTACAAGGTTGGCATGGTCTGGCCGCTGGCGCTGCATGACGCGATGGCCTTCGTGAAGGGCAAGCGCGAGATCCTCGTGGTCGAGGAGAAGCGCGGTATCATCGAAAGCCAGTTCAAGGAATATTTTTACGATTATCCGGGCGAAAAACCCGAGCGCATGGTCGGTAAGCACGACGAAACCGGCGCGCGGCTGATCTCCTGGATCGGCGAATTGTCGCCGCGCGCGCTCGCTGGGGTGCTTGCACGCCGTCTCGATCCGATGTTCCCAAGCCTTAATCTCGCCGCGCGCGCAGCCGGCTTGATGCCTGAGGCTGCGCGCACGATCAACGTCAGCGGTGCGACGCGCACGCCGTATTTCTGCTCCGGATGCCCGCACAACACATCGACAAAAGTGCCGGAGGGGTCGAAGGCGCTGGCCGGCATCGGCTGTCATTTCATGGCGAGCTGGATGGACCGCGAGACATCGTCCCTGATCCAGATGGGCGGCGAAGGCGTGAACTGGGCCGCCTCGTCACGCTTCACCGGCAACAAGCACGTGTTCCAGAATCTCGGCGAAGGCACCTATTATCATTCGGGCTCGATGGCGATCCGGCAGGCGATCGCGGCCAAAGCCAACATCACCTACAAGATCCTGTTCAACGATGCCGTCGCCATGACCGGCGGCCAACCCGTCGACGGCCCGATCAGCGTCCACGCCATCGCGCACAGCGTCCGCGCCGAGGGCGTTGCGCGCATCGCGTTGGTGTCGGACGATCCAGCGCAATTTTCGCCAGGCGACCTGCCGGTCGGCGTGTCCATCCATCCGCGCGAAGAGATGGACGATGTACAGCGCGAGCTGCGCGAGATTCCCGGCGTCTCGGTTCTGATCTATCAGCAGACCTGCGCGACAGAGAAGCGGCGTCGTCGCAAGCGTGGGCAGATGATCGATCCCAAACGCTTCGCCTATATCAGCGATCTCGTCTGCGAAGGCTGCGGCGACTGCTCGGTCGAATCCAACTGCCTCAGCGTCGAGCCCAAGGAGACACCCTTCGGCCGGAAGCGGCGGATCAATCTCTCGTCCTGCAACAAGGACTTTTCCTGCCTCAACGGGTTTTGCCCGAGCTTCGTCACCGTTGAGGACGCGACGCGCCGGAAGAAGGGCGCAAGCCGGACCGACGCGGTCGGCCACGCGGCCACACTTCCCCTGCCCACTCTCGCAACGCTCGACCGTCCCTATGATCTGCTCGTCACCGGCGTCGGCGGCACCGGCGTGATCACGGTCGGCGCGCTGATCGGCATGGCGGCGCATCTCGAACGAAACGGCGTCTCGGTGCTGGATTTTACCGGCTTTGCGCAGAAATTCGGGCCGGTGCTGAGCTACATCCGGTTGGCCGCGTCCCCCGACGCATTGCATCAGGTCCGTATCGACCAGGGCGCGGCCGATGCGCTCATCGGTTGCGACCTCGTCGTCAGCTCCTCGCCGAAGGCGTCCGGCACCTATCGGAAAGGCACGCGAGCCGCGGTCAACACCGCGGAGATGCCGACCGGCGAGGTCGTCCGCTTCCGCGACGCGGATCTCGCCTCACCCGCCCGCCTGCGCGCGATCGGCCAGGTGATCGGCGACGGCAATCTCGACACCATCAACGCCAACGCACTGGCGGAGCGTCTGCTCGGCGATGCCGTCTATGCCAACATCGTCATGCTGGGCTTTGCCTGGCAGCGCGGGCTGTTGCCGGTCTCGCTGTCGGCGCTGTTGCGCGCGATCGAGCTCAACGGCGTCGCGGTCGAAAGCAACAAGCAGGCTTTCGCCTGGGGCCGGATTGCAGCGGCCGACCCTGACTTCTTGCCGAAGGTGGACGAAGCGCCCAAGGCCGAGACGCTCGACCAGCTGATCGACCGCCGCGCCGACTTCCTCGCGGCTTATCAGAACGATGCCTATGCAGCGCGCTATCGAGCACGCGTTGCAAACGTTCGCAATGCGGAAGCCAACCTGAATAGCGAGAAGTTGACCGAGGCGGTTGCGCGCGCCCTGTTCAAGCTGATGGCCTACAAGGATGAGTACGAGGTGGCGCGCCTGCACATGCAGAGCGGCTTCCTCGACGAGCTGAAGCGCGAGTTCGAGGACGGCTTCAGCGTCAAATACCATCTCGCTCCGCCCTTCCTGCCGTCCGAGCGCGACGCCCGCGGCCGGCCGCGCAAGCGCGCCTTCGGCCAGTGGATCCAGCTGCCGCTCGCCGCGCTCGCGCGACTGAAAGGGTTGCGCGGGACAGTATTCGATCCGTTCGGCTACACCGTCGAACGCCGCACCGAGCGAAACCTGATCGCCTGGTATGAGGGCGTGATCGAACGGATGCTCGGCGAACTCGATGCGGCGCGCCTGCCCGATCTCGTCGTGATCGCCAAGGCGCCGATGGAGATCCGCGGTTACGGGCCGGTGAAGGACATCGCGATCGCGAAGGTGAAGCCGGCGGTCGAACGGCTTCTCGCCGATGTGATCGCAGCGTCGCAGGCAAAGTTGCGCGCCCACGGTTGACGTGATGCCGGCGAGGCTTCAGCCTCCTCGAATTCGAGGGCTCCATGATGGAGCCGGGCAAGCGGGTGACGCATCATGGATTTCGATCAGTTGACCCTGACCCAGGCCGCCGCCGACCTCCGCGCCGGCAAGGTGACGAGCACAGCACTCACGACGGAAGCGCTTGCCCGCGCCAAAGCCAATGCCGACCTCAATGCCTTCGTCACCCTGGACCAGGCCGGCGCCCTGAAGGTTGCTGCCGCATTCGACGCGACGGGCGACCGGACAAAACCGCTTGGCGGCGTGCCCATCGTGATCAAGGACAACATCGAGGTTGCCGGGCTGCCCTGTAGCGCGGGCACGCCGGCCCTGAAGGATTACGTTCCCACGGCCGACGCGCCAGTTGCGGCAAAACTGCGGGCCGCAGGCGCGGTCATCATCGGCAAGACCAGCATGCACGAGCTCGCCTTCGGCATCTCCGGCTACAACACCGCATTCAAGACCGCTGCCGAGTTCGGCGTGCGCAACGCCTATGACCGCGCCCTGATCGCCGGCGGCTCTTCCTCCGGGACCGGTACCGCGATCGGCGCGCGCATCGTGGCAGGCGGGCTCGGCACCGACACCGGCGGATCGGTCCGGGTGCCGGCTGCGCTGAATGGATGCGCCTCGCTGCGCCCGACCATCGGACGCTATCCGCAAGCTGGAATTGCGCCGCTCTCGCACACCCGCGACACCGCGGGTCCCATGGCCGCGACCATGGCGGATGTCGCGCTGCTCGACCGCGTCATTGCAGGCGGCGATGCCATCGCGCCGGCCGATCTGAAGCTGGTGCGGATCGGCATCGTAAAGGCGATGCTGAGCAATCTCGACGCCGACACCGACGCCGCATTCGAGGCGGCCGTCACGAAAATGAAGGCGCAGGGCGTCACCGTCATCGAAATCGAGATGCCGCTGCTCGCCGAACTCAACGGCCAAGTGAGCTTTCCCGTCGTGCTGTATGAGGCCTATGACGACATGGTCGCGTATCTCAGACACACCGGTACCGGCCTCAGCATCGCGGCGCTGGCAGCGGAGATATCCAGCGCAGACGTCAAGGGTACCTATGATGGGCTGGTGATCCCGCGCAAACTGCCCGCCCCCGATGGCACGCTGATTGACGCCAAGCCGATCTACGACGCCGCGATCAACACAGCGCGCCCCGCGCTTCAGGCGCTCTACAGCAGGACTTTCGCCGACAACCGGCTCGATGCCATCGCCTTCCCGACCACGCCGCGCGTCGCCATTGCCTCCAATCCCGATTCCAGCAGCCTCGAAAATTTCGGCCTGTTCATCCAGAACACCGATCCAGGCAGCAATGCCGGAATTCCCGGAATCCAGATCCCGATTGCGCTCGGCCCGGTCAGCAAGCTCCCGATCGGGCTCGAGCTGGATGGCCCGTCCGGAAGCGATCGCCGCCTACTTGCGGTCGGGATGGCACTTGAAAAAGTGTTCGGACGGCTGCCGGCGCCGTCCCGATCATGAATAGGGATTGATCAGCTTCTGCTGCTCAGCGCTATGATGCACGAGCATGTCGATGAAGGTCCTGACCTTTGCCGACAGATGATGGCGGTGTGGATAGACGGCATTCATCGACATCTCGACTGGACGATATTCGGGCAAGAGGCGCACGAGCCGACCGGCCTCGAGATCGTCGCGGATCAGAAATCCGGCCATCAGGCAGACGGCAGCGCCTTCCAGCGCCACCTTTCGCAAGGCCTCACCGCTGTTGGTGATGAAGCTGCCGGAGATGCGCACCGATGCCGGCGCGCCCTTGCGATCGAAGAAGCGCCAATCGTCGCCGAACGGATAATTCAAATGGCGCCCGCAATTGTGCGCGGCGAGCTCGTCGAGCTTCTGCACGCGACCGTGCTTGTCGAGATAGTCGTGCGAGCAGCACAGGACGTGGCGCCAGGTGGCCAGGCTGCGGACGATCAGGCTCGAATCCGGCGGCGCGGTCATGCGCAGAGCAACGTCATAACCTTCTTCGATGAGATCGATGTCGGCCTCGCCCATGCGCAGATCGATCTTGAGCTCCGGATAGGTCGACAGGAGCCTCGCCACCACGGGCGCGACGAACGGCACCATATGCGTGGCGACGTGGATCCGTAGCGTGCCGCGCGGCACCGACTGCAATTCGCTCGCGATGTCGTCGGCCTGTTTGATTTCGGCGAGTATCTGGATGCAGCGGTCGTAATAGGCCTTGCCGATGTCGGTGAGGCTGACCTTGCGCGTGGTGCGCTGAAGCAGCCTCACCCCGAGGCGGTCTTCCAACGCCTGGACGTGATTGCTCACCATGGTGGTCGACATGTTGAGCTTGCGGGCTGCTGCAGAGAAGCCGCCGGCCTCGGCCACCCGGCTGAAGACTTCGAGACTTGTCAATCGGTCCATACCGACTGATTATCCGCTCTTGGTCGATAATCGCAAGAAATTCTGTCCGATTATCCATCAGATCGTCTCGCGCGCGGATGGCGGACGGGTTAGCCGCAATCGCTCGACAGAGGCGGCAATCGCTCTGGGGCAGTCGCACCTCCGGCTCGGTAGACCATACGCGAAGGCGGGTCCCCGGACTATCCACTCTCAGCGGATAATCCTTCCGGTATTTCGCCGATTATCGATCGAGCGAAGAAGACCGATAGTCTCAGCCACCAGACAGGAGACTGCCATGTCCGAGATGCCCCGCACCGAAAACTTCCAGCAAGCGACTGAGATACTGCAAGCTTCTCCGCCGGTGCCGGTGCGTGGTCCGACCCGGAATATGGTCCGGCGGGCGGCGTTGGCGCTCGCGTTCCTCGCGGGCACAGCAGCGATTGTCCATTACGGACACGACTACTGGGTCAACGGCCGTTATCTCGAGACAACCGACGACGCCTATGTGAAGGCCGACTCCACGATCGTCGCGCCAAAAGTCTCGGGCTACATCGCCAAGGTGCTGGTCAGCGACAACGAAAAGGTCAAAGCGGGCCAGGTGCTGGCGAAGATCGACGACCGCGACTTCAAGGCGGCGCTCGACCAGGCCCGCGCTGATGTCGCTGCGGCGGAAGCATCGGTGCGCAACCTCGACGCCCAGCTCGAACTCCAGCAGCCGATCATCGAGCAGAGCACGGCCGATGTCGCTGCTGCGGACGCGAATCTGAAATTTGCGCAGGAGGAGCGCGCCCGCTACGACGATTTGATGAAGTCGGGCTCCGGCACGATTCAGCGCGCACAACAGACTGACGCTGCGTTGCGCGCCAGCAATGCACAGCTGCAACATGCCAGGTCGGGCCTCGTGGCCGCGCAACGCAAGGTCGACGTGCTCACCACCCAGCGCGCGCAGGCTACGGCCCAACTCGAACATGCGCGCGCGGTCGCGGAGCAGGCGACGCTGAATCTCTCCTACACCGAGATTACCGCGCCGGTCGACGGCACGGTCGGCGCCCGCTCATTGCGCGTGGGACAGTTCGTGCAGGCCGGCACGCAATTGATGGCGGTAGTGCCGCTCGATGCGGTCTATGTCGTGGCAAATTTCAAGGAGACGCAACTCACCCATGTCCGCTCCGGCCAGCCGGTCGAGCTGCACGTCGACAGCTTCCGCAACCAGACCCTGCGCGGCCATGTCGACAGCCTGTCGCCGGCGAGCGGCCTTGAATTCGCGCTGCTGCCGCCCGACAACGCCACGGGCAATTTCACCAAGATCGTGCAACGGGTGCCGGTGAAGATCGTGCTCGACGACCACAGCCTGACCGGCCTGCTGCGCCCCGGCATGTCCGCGGTGCCGACCGTCGACACCAAACAGGCCGTCATGGCCGAGCGCGAGACGGCAAAGCATCTCGCCGACAACGCGGCCCGTCCTAACGGCGGCTGAAGCCGGGAGGGTCCCGTGGGATTTTCAAATCCTGCCGGATGATCCTTCCTGCGCTTCTCCGATTATCGAAACCAACTGCTTGATCCATCCTGTCTCCGTAACCGAGACGAGGCCTCCATGAGCACGCTCCAAACGACCGTCAACGCCGCCTCCGCCGCCAAAATCCCCGCTTCAGTCGCGGCCCCCATAACGCCTGCCGTGTCGACCAAGACCTGGATTGCCGTGATCGGCGCGACGCTCGGCGCCTTCATGGCGGTGCTGAACATTCAGATCGTCAACGCGTCGCTCGCCGACATCCAGGGCGCGATCGGCGCCGGCATCGACGATGGCGGCTGGATCTCGACCTCTTATCTGATCGCGGAGATCGTGGTGATCCCGCTCTCGGGCTGGCTGGCGCAGGTGTTCTCGATCCGCATCTATCTCCTCACCAACGCGGTCCTCTTCCTGGTCCTATCGGCCGCCTGCGCGTTGGCGCAGGACCTGCCGCAGATGATCGTGCTGCGGGCGGTGCAAGGTTTTACCGGCGGCGTGCTGATTCCGATGGCGTTCACGCTCATCATCACATTGCTGCCGCGCGGAAAGCAGCCGGTCGGCCTCGCGCTGTTCGCGCTGTCGGCGACGTTCGCGCCCGCGATTGGCCCCACCATCGGCGGCTATCTCACCGAGAATTTTGGCTGGCAGTACATCTTCTACGTCAACGTCGTCCCGGGCGGGATCATGGTCGGCATGCTCTGGTACGCCCTCGATGCAAAGCCCATGAAGCTGTCGCTGCTGCGCGACGGCGACTGGGCCGGCATCATCACCATGGCGATCGGACTGTCGGCGCTGCAGACAGTGCTCGAGGAAGGCAACAAGGACGACTGGTTCGGCTCGCCCTTCATCGTCAAGCTGTCCGTCATCGCGGCCGTGGCCCTGATCGCCTTCCTGATCATCGAGCTCACGGTGAAGAAGCCGCTCCTCAACCTGCGTCTGCTGGTCCGCCGCAACTTCGGCTTCGGCATGCTCGCGAACTTCCTGCTGGGGATCGCACTCTACGGCTCGGTGTTCATCCTGCCGCAATATCTGGCCCGCATCCAGGGCTACAATGCCGAGCAGATCGGCATGGTGCTGGCCTGGACCGGCCTGCCGCAACTTCTGCTGATCCCGCTGGTGCCGCGGCTGATGCAGACGCTCGATGCGCGGCTCATCATCGGCGTCGGCTTCGTCCTGTTCGCGGCCTCCAACTTCATGAATATCTATATGACCGGCAACTATGCCGCCGATCAATTGCTCTGGCCCAATGTGGTCCGCGCGATCGGCCAGGCGCTGGTGATGGCGCCGCTGTCCGCGGTGGCCACGGCCGGCATCGAGGCGGAGAATGCGGGCTCGGCGTCCGGCCTGTTCAACATGATGCGCAATCTCGGCGGCGCCGTCGGCATCGCGCTGTTGCAGACCCTGCTGACCAAACGCGAGCAGTATCACTCCAACGTGCTGATGCAGTCGGTCTCGGTATTCGAGCAGTCCACCCGCACGAGACTGGAACAGCTCACGCAATATTTCATCAATCACGGCGTGCTCGACCGTGCGGATGCCGCGCATCGCGCCTATGTCGCGATCGGTCACATCGTCCAGAAGCAGGCTTACATCTTCGCCTTCAGCGACACCTTCTATCTGCTCGGCATGGCGCTGATCGTGGCGCTCGCCGCCGTCCTGTTCTTGAAGAAGCCCGGCCATGCCTCGGCCGGCGGCGCCCACTGACATCAACCCGGCAACCAAGGAGAACGACCATGAAACCCCGCATGAATTTCTACCAGGCCGCACCCGACACGATGAAGGCCCTGATGGGGCTGGAAGAGCAGATCCAGTCGACGGGCCTTGAGAAATCGCTGATCGAGCTCGTCAAGATCCGCGCGTCACAGATCAACGGATGTGCCTTCTGCATCAACATGCACACCGAGGACGCGCGCAAGCGCGGCGAGACCGAGCAGCGCATCTATCTGCTCAACGCCTGGCGCGAATCCCCGCTCTACACCGACCGCGAGCGCGCCGCACTGGCCTGGACCGAGTCGGTGACGCTGATCTCCGAGACGCACGCGCCCGATGACGTCTACGAGCAGGTCCGCGCGCAATTCTCCGATGCGGAGACGGTGAACCTGACCATGCTGATCGGCGCCATCAATGCCTGGAACAGGATCGCAATCGCATTCCGCGCGGTTCACCCGGTGAAGGTGAAGGCGTCGGTGGCCTGAGGTGCTGACGCATGAGGCCAAACTGCCTCCATGCATTCGACTGTCATGCCCCGGCTTGACCGGGGCATCCAGTACGCCGCGGCTTCTCGAGTCAAGCACTCCCGTCACGGCGTACTGGATCGCCCGGTCAAGCCGGGCGATGACGGCGGTGGACGGCTAAACCGCCGTCGCCTTGGCGAACTCCACGTAGATCTCGCGCAACCGCGCGGCAAGCGGGCCGGGCTTGCCGTCGCCGACCTTCTTACCGTCGATCGCAACCACCGGCTGGACGAACAACGACGCCGAAGTGGCAAAGGCTTCCTTGGCGGCGAGCGCCTCGGCGACCGTGAAGGAACGCTCTTCGACGCGGAGCTGGCGCTCTTCCGCCAGCGCCACCACCGCCTTCCGGGTGCAGCCCGGCAGGATCGCGTTGGAGTTCTTGCGGGTCACGATGACGTCGTCCTGGGTGAGGATGAACGCCGAGGACGAACCGCCTTCGGTGACGTAGCCGTCTTCGAGCATCCAGGCTTCGCCCGCGCCGGCCTCGGCCGCGGCCTGCTTTGCCAGCACTTGCGCGAGCAGTGCGACGCTCTTGATGTCGCGCCGCTCCCAGCGGATGTCGGGCACGGTGATCACGTTGATGCCGGTCTTGGCCGAGGCGGCGTTGATGATGTCCTTCTCCGACGTGAACATCACCAGGCTCGACTTGACGTCGCCCTTGGGGAAGGCGAAATCGCGGCCCTTGTCGGCGCCGCGGGTGACCTGGAGATAGACGAGACCGTTCTCGACCTGGTTGCGCGCGATCAGCTCTTTCTGGAGCTCGGTGATACGCTCGACCGTCTCGGGCAGCTTCAGCTGGATCTCGCCGACCGAGCGCTCCAGCCGCGCCAGATGCGAGGCATTGTCGATCAGCTTGCCGTCGAGCACGGCCGAGACCTCATAGATGCCGTCGGCGAACAGGAAGCCGCGATCGAGGACCGAAATTTTGGCGTCCGAGAGCGGGACGAATGAGCCGTTGACATAGGCGATCGGATCCAAGGCAGGTCTCCTGGGGAGGAAGGGATTTGGCGCGCTTATACGTGAAATGGGGGCGGCGATCACCCCTCTATTCGTCATTCCGGGGCATTCGCGCAGCGAATGAGCCCGGAATCCATTTCGCCTCGTACAATGCCGCCCGATGGATTCCGGGCTCGCGACTTCGTCGCGCCCCGGAATGACGGCGGAGTTAGTGGGAGAGAATCTTCGACAAGAACTTCTGCGCGCGGTCGCTGCGGGGCTTGCCGAAGAAATCGTCCTTCGGGGCGTCCTCGACGATCTCGCCGCGATCCATGAAGATCACGCGGTTGGCAACCTTGCGGGCAAAGCCCATCTCGTGCGTCACGACCATCATGGTCATGCCCTCATGGGCGAGGTCCACCATGACGTCGAGCACCTCGCTCACCATTTCGGGGTCGAGCGCCGAGGTCGGCTCGTCGAACAGCATGACAATGGGATCCATCGCGAGCGCGCGAGCGATCGCCACCCGCTGCTGCTGGCCACCGGACAGGTTCGCGGGATACTTTTGCGCCTGTTCCTTCAGGCCGACGCGCTCCAGCAGCTGCATGCCTTTCGCCATCGCCTTGTCGCGCGACCGGTCGAGCACCTTCTGCTGTGCGAGGCAGAGATTGTCGATGATCTTCAGATGCGGAAACAGCTCGAAGTGCTGAAACACCATGCCGACACGCGAGCGCAGCTTGGGCAGATTGGTCTTGGGATCGTTGACCTTGGTGCCATCGACGCTGATGTCGCCTTTCTGGAACGGCTCCAGGGCGTTGACGCATTTGATCAGCGTCGACTTACCTGATCCCGACGGGCCGCAGACCACGACCACCTCGCCCTTGGTGACGCTGGTGGTGCAGTCGGTCAGCACCTGGAAGCTCGGGCTGTACCATTTGTCGACGTGGCTGATCTCGATCATGACAGACTCTATCGAATGATGGCGATGCGCGCCTGCAGGCGGCGAACGCCGAAGGACGCAACACAGGAAATGGTGAAGTAGACGATTGCTGCGAACAGATACATTTCGACCAGACGGCCGTCGCGCTGCGCGACCTTGCTTGCCGCACCGAGGAAGTCGGTGATCGACAGCACGTAGACCAGGGAGGTGTCCTGGAACAGCACTATGGTCTGCGTGATCAGCACCGGCAGCATGTTACGGAAGGCCTGCGGCAGCACGACGTAGCGCATGGTCTGGGCGTAAGTCAGGCCAAGGGCGTTGGCTGCGGCCGGCTGGCCGCGCGAGATCGACTGGATGCCGGCACGCATGATCTCGGAGAAGTACGCGGCCTCGAACATGATGAAGGTGATGAGCGAGGATGCGAACGCGCCGACGCTGATCGGGCGCGACGCGCCGGTCACCCACTGCCCGATATAGGGCACCAGGAAGTAGAACCAGAAGATCACCAGCACCAGCGGCAGCGATCGCATGAAGTCGACATAGACCCCGGCGATTCGGCCCAGGATCTTGAAGCCAGACAGCCGCATCAGCGCGATGGCCGTGCCAAAGATCAGGCCGCCGAGCGCCGCAAGACCCGTAAGCATCAGCGTGAACGTCATGCCCTCGTAAAACAGATAGGGCAGTGCGCGACGGATGACCTCGAAATCGAAATTGCTGAACATGGTGTTATTTCCCCGTGATGTAGCCGGGGATCGCGACGTAGCGCTCGAGGAAGCGCATTGCGGTCACGACGACGGCGTTGACGAGGAGATAGAGAAGGGTCGCGGCGGTGAAGGCCTCGAACACCTGGAACGAGAATTCCTGCATGGAGCGCGCCTGCCCGGTCAACTCAAGCAAGCCGATGGTGATGGCCACAGCCGTGTTCTTGATGGTGTTGAGGAACTCGGACGTCAGCGGCGGCAGGATGATGCGGAACGCCATCGGCAGCAAAATGTAGCGATAAGCCTGCAAGGTCGTCAGGCCGAGCGCGGTCGCCGCCATCTTCTGGCCGCGCGGGAGCGATCCGATGCCGGCCTGCAACTGCACGGCGACGCGCGCCGACATGAAGAAGCCGATGCCGATCGCCGCCGTCCAGAACGGCGCATTGGGCAGCTGCTTCAGCCAGAGGCCGGCAGATCTCGGCAGCAGTTCCGGCAGCACGAAGAACCACAGGAAGAGCTGCACCAGCAGCGGCATGTTGCGGAAGAATTCGACATAAGCAAAGCCGAACCAGTACGCTCCCTTCGACGGCAGCGTGCGCATCACGCCGACGATCGAGCCCATGATCAGCGCGATGATCCATGCGAGCGCACCCGTCTTGAGGGTCAGCACCAGGCCCGACAACAGCATGTCGAGATAGGTGCCGGTCCCCATCGGGTTGGGCTCGAAGAAAATTCCCCAGTTCCAGTGGTAGTTCACGTGTCCCCCGCGCGAACGCGCCAGTCATGGATGTCCCGGCGCCTATGCAAATGTCCGGCCACCTTGGAGTCAAGATGGCCGGACACGATCCGGATCGAAAGATCGCGGTTATAGCTTACTTATAATCGTCCGGGTTCGGCGAGTCGGTTGGCTTGGCGAACTCGTTCTTCAGCTCGGCCGAGATCGGGGTGTTGAGATTCAGACCCTTCGGCGGGATCTTCTGGGTAAACCACTTGTCGTAGATCTTCTGGCCTTCGCCAGAGGTGTAGAGCGCGGCGGTCGCCGCATCGACCACCTTCTTGAACGGCGCGTCGTCCTTGCGCAGCATGATGCCGTAGGGCTCAGGCTTGGAGAACGCGTCCTTGGAGATGACGTAGTCGTCGGGCGACTTCGAGCCGGCTACGAGGCTCGCGAGCAGGATGTCGTCCATCACGAAGGCGACGGCACGATCGGTCTCGACCATCAGGAAGGATTCGGCGTGGTCCTTGGCCGGGATGATGTTGGCGCCGAGGCCTTTCGCAACATTGGCTTCGGTGAGCTGTTTGATGTTGGTGGTGCCGGCGGTCGAGACCACGGTCTTGCCCTTGAGATCGTCGATCGACTTCAGGCCGCTCGACTTCTTGAAGACGTAGCGGCTGGCGGTCAAATAATGGGTGTTGGTGAAGGCGACCTGCTTCTGGCGCTCGGCGTTGTTGGTGGTCGAACCGCATTCGAGGTCGATGGTGCCGTTCGCCATCAGCGGAATACGGGTCGCCGAAGTCACCGGGTTGAGCTTGACCTCGAGCTTGTCGAGCTTGAGCTCCTTCTTCACGGCGTCGACGATCTTGTAGCAGATGTCCATCGCGAACCCGATGGGCTTCTGGTTGTCGTCGAGATAGGAGAACGGGATCGAGGAGTCGCGGAAGCCGAGCGTAATGGCGCCGGTGTCCTTGATGTTCTTCAGCGTGCCGGTGAGCTCCTCGGCCCCGGCCTGGCTGACAGCGAAGGTCGCGGCGAGCGCGAGGCCGATGCTACGGAAATGTTTCACTTTTTGGTCCCCTTTCAGGATGATGCCGGCGGGATGCAAGCACAAATTGGGTTGGAATAGAATGTGACTTTTGGCTGGATCGCGGCTCCGGTTAACGGCTCAGGCCGGCGGGCGCGTTAGCGGTCTTGTTAGCGCGCTTGGCAATTCCCCGAGATCCCAGAACAGGCCGGCCATCACCGTCAAGGCCTCTTCGGTCAATGGCAGCAGGATGTGCTCATTGGGCGCATGCTGGGAGCAGCCGGGATAGGAGTGCGGCACCCAGATCGTCGGCAGGCCCAATATCTCGGAGAACACGTCGTTGGGCAACGAGCCGCCGAAATTCGGCAGCACCGCCGGCGCTTTGCCGGTGGTCTGGCGCACCGAATCCGCCGCCCATGTGATCCAAGGGCTGTCGAAATCCGTGCGCGAGGCGGCAAAGCTCTGCGCCGCCCGGACCTCGACCATCGGAAAGCCCTTCTGCACCAGGTGCGCGCGAACCGCCTCGATCAGCCCATCGATCTTGGTGCCGACCACGAAACGCAGTTGCAGCACGGCATTGGCGTGGCCGGGAATGGCGTTGGCCGGCTTCTCGATATTGCCCGACGACATCGCCAGCACTTCGAGCGTGTTCCAGGCATAGAGCCGCTCGGCCGCCGAAAGACCCTCCTCGCCCCAGTTCTCGGCTAACGCCGGCTCGTCCTCGGTCGGCACCACCTGCACGTCCGCAAGATAGCTGCGGATCTGGTTGGTGAGGCGCGGCGGCTTCAGCGCGTCCAGCTGAAGGCGGCCGTGGCCGTCGACCAGCGTCGAGATCGCGTTGACCAGAATGGTCGCGGGGTTGGCGAGCACGCCGCCCCAATTGCCGGAGTGATGGCCGCCGTCGCGAAGGTTCACATCGAGATGAATGCGGATGCCGCCACGGCAGCCGAGGAACAGGGTCGGACGGTCGGCGGACAGGCGCGGCCCGTCGGAGGCCATGAACAGATCGGCCTTGAGCGCATCGCGATTGAGATCGCAGACCTTGCCGAGATCCGGCGAGCCGATCTCCTCGCCCATCTCGAGGATGAACTTGGCGTTGAAGCCGAGCTTGCCGCCGCGGGCCTCGCGCACCGCGCGGAGTGCGGCCATGTTGATACTGTGCTGGCCCTTGTTGTCGGCGGTGCCGCGACCGTAAAGACGCGTGCCCGAAACCGTGGTGCGCCAGGGATCGCGGCCATCACGCCACTCGCCTTCCATGCCGTCGACGACGTCGCCATGGCCGTAGATCAGCACGGTCGGCGCCGTCTCGCTCTCGCGGTGTTCGGCGAACAGGAACGGCGCCTTGCCGCTGGGAGATTCGATCATCCGGCTTTCGAAATCGAGCGCGGCGAAAGCGGGCACCATCTCCTGTTCCAGATAGGCGCGCAGCTCGACGCTCCGGTTCGGATTCTGGCTCTCGGTCCGATAGGCGACGCGACGGTCGAGTTCAGCGAGGAACGCGCCGGATTTGAAATCGTCACGGGCGCGGGCGATGGCATCGGCTCTGGTCATTATTTTCTTTTTTAGGTTGCGAGACGAAGGAGCATACCCGATACGGGCAGGCCTCCGAAAGTGGCGGGGACTTCGATAGTCTTGGGATTTCGTTCTTGCTCTCTTGAGATTGGCTTGCCAAGCGCGGCAGCGCCGCTGATTTTGGCCTTGCCAACGTCGCGCTATATGCAAGAACTTCGCCAAGTTCGGGCGCAGCTCTATCATTCGAAGAGTGCCCGGTACAGGGCGCCGGGGGACCATCATGGCCAAGCAGATCAGGCTCAATGCATTTGCGATGAATTGCGTCGCGCACCAGTCACCGGGCCTTTGGACCCATCCGCGCGACCGCACTGCCGAATATACCCGCCTGCCCTACTGGATCGATCTTGCCAAAACGCTGGAGCGCGGCCGTTTCGACGGGCTGTTCCTGGCCGACGTGCTCGGCGTCTATGACGTCTACGGCAACAGTCCTGACGCAGCCTTGCGCAACGCGGCCCAGTCGCCCTCGAACGATCCGCTGCTGCTGCTGTCGGCAATGGCTGCGGTGACGCAGAATCTCGGCTTCGGCGTCACCAGCAATCTCTCCTTCGAGCCGCCCTATCCGTTCGCGCGGCGGATGTCGACGCTCGATCATCTCACCGAGGGACGTATCGGCTGGAATGTCGTCACCGGCTATCTCGACAGCGCCGCGCGCGGCGCCGGCAAGGACAAGCAGATCGGGCACGACGACCGCTACGAGATCGCGGACGAATATATGGAGGTCGTCTACAAGCTCTGGGAAGGGAGCTGGGAAGACGACGCCGTGCTGCGCGACCGCACGCGCGGCATCTTCACCGATCCCTCAAAAGTTCATCGCGTCAACCACGAGGGCGCGAACTGGCGCATCAACAACACCATTCATCTCAGCGAACCGTCGCCGCAGCGCACGCCGGTGCTGTACCAGGCCGGCACCTCGCCGCGCGGACGGAAGTTCGCAGCACAGCACGCCGAATGCGTGTTCATGTCGGGACCGTCGGCCAAGGTGATCGCGCCGCGCGTGTCGGCGATCCGTCAGGAGGCCGCCGCGTTCGGCCGCAATCCGGCGGAAATCCTGATGTTCTCGATGATGACGATCATCCTCGGGCGGACGGAGGCCGAGGCGAACGAAAAATATGCCGACTATCGCCGCCACATCAGCCCGGAGGGCGCGCTGGCGCTGATGTCGGGATGGACCGGAATCGACTTCTCCGGCTACGAGCTCGACCAGCAGGTGCGTCATGTCCAGAACGACGCCGGTCGCAGCGCACTCGATAACGTCACCCGCGCCGATCCCGATCGCGTCTGGACCGTGCGCGACGTCATCGAGCATGTCGGCGTCGGCGGCGCCGGCCCCGTCGTGGTCGGCACGCCGGAGATGGTCGCGGACAAGATCGAGGCGTGGTTCGAGGCGACCGATGTCGACGGTCTCAACGTCGCCTTCGCGATCTCACCTGGCGATTTCGAGGACATCGCCGATATGCTGGTGCCGGAGCTGACGCGCCGTGGGCGGTACAAGGCGGAGTACGCGCCGGGCACACTGCGCGAGAAGCTGTTCGGTGACGGGCGTGCAAGGCTGGGGGCGCCGCATCCGGCGGCGGGGTTCAGGGTGGGGAGGAAGGGGTAGCGTCTTAAGGTACGCTGTCATGCCCCGGCTTGACCGGGGCATCCAGTACGCCGCAGCGTCTCGACTCAATCACCGCCGCCTCTGGAATACTGGATCACCCGCCTTCGCGGGTGATGACGACTGAGAACGTGGCGGGCATCAGCGCCGCAAGTGACGCTGCCTCACACCTTCCCGTCCACCATCACCTCGATCAGTTTCGTCCCCGGCCGGCCAAACGCCGACGCCAGCGTCGCCTTCAACTCGCGGGGATCGCTGACCTTGATCGCCTCGCATCCCAGTGCCTTCGCCACGCCCGCGAAATCCACCGGCGGATCGACAAAATCCATGCCGACGTAATTGTCGTCGCCATGGAAGGCGAGCAGACGCTGCTTGATGATGCGATAGCCGCCATTGTTGGCAATGACCACATTGAGCGGCAGCTTGTGATGCGCTGCCGTCCACAGCGACTGGATTGAATACATCGCGCTGCCGTCGCCGGAGAAGCAGACCACGGGGCGATCGGGATTGGCGATGCTGGCGCCGACGGAGGCCGGCAGGCCCCAGCCAATGCCGCCCGAGGCAAGGCCATGATAGCCAAAGCGGTCGCGGTGCGCACGGAGCGCCGTGATCTGGCGGCTCGAGGTGAGGCCTTCGTCGACGAGGATGGCATTGGCGGGCATGGCCTCCACCATTTGCAGCACCAGCCAGTCCGGATCGATGGGGCTGCGGTCCGCGGCCTTGCCGATCTGCTCGACCAGCGCGGTGCGCCGCGCGGTCCAGTTCTTCGGCGCAAGCTCGGCGAGACGTTGCTTCGCACGTTGCGCCAGGGCAGCGCCGCCCATCTCCTTCAGCACCGGGATCAGCGCGCGCAGCGTTTCCTTCAAATCCGCCTTCAGCGCGATCTCGGCACCGTAATTCTTGGCGATCTCCCAATCGCCGAGGCCGATCTGCACGATGCCAAGGCCCTCCGGCAGCGCATCGACCTCGCTGTAGACCGACATTCGCAAGGGATCGCCGCCGAGCGCGATCAAGAGGTCGTAGGCCGCAAGTGTGTCGCGCGCGACTTTCTGGACACGTGCCAACGTGCCGACGAAGCTCGGGCTCTCCGAGAGGAAGTGCGAGCCATAGGGCGTCGAGGATTGGTAGGCAGCCGCACCGAGCACCTCGGCGAGTTCGGCGGCCTCCTTCAGCGCGTCGCTCTTCACCACCTCGTCCATGGTGACGATCACGGGACGCTCGGCCCTGAGCAGCCGCGCGGCGAACGCGTTTAGTGCCTCATCCGATGGCCTTGTGCGGGCATCAATGCGGGTGGAGCGGCCGAGATCGATCCCGGCCTCGCTGTTGAGGATGTCGCCGGGCAACGAAATGAACACCGGCCCGGTCGGCGGCGTGGTCGCGACTTTGGCGGCGCGGCGCACGATGCGCGGCAGATCCTCGAGGCGCGTCACCTCGACCGCCCATTTCACCAGCGGCTCGGCCATGCGGACCAGCGGTCCGTACAGCACCGGCTCCATCAGGCCGTGGCCCTGCTCCTGCTGACCCGCGGTCAGGATCATCGGCGTGCCCGTGAACTGGGCGTTGTAGAGCGAGCCCATCGCGTTGCCGAGGCCGGGCGCAACATGGACGTTGCAGGCGACGAGCTTTCCGGAGGCGCGGCTGTAGCCATCCGCGATCGCCACCACCAGACTCTCCTGCATCGCCATCACATAGGTGAGATCAGGATGGTCCTTCAGCGCATGCATGATCGGTAGCTCGGTGGTGCCGGGATTGCCGAACAGATGCGTGATGCCCTCGTCCTTGAGCAACGCGAGAAAGGCGGAGCGGCCGGTGATCTTGTTCTTCATGCTTCCTCCAGAGGCGGACGTTGCCGCAAGGACGGGCGCATGATGGCCGAAATCGCGGGAGGCGCGCAAGGAAGCGCAGTCATGGCTGCGTTGCGTGGGCGGGCGCTACATCTCCTCGCGCCCCAGCTCGAACGGATCCTCCCCGCCCGCCCGCTTCTTCTTTTTCGAGCGCTGCCAGACCACACCGGGAAAACCTTTCAACGGCACCAGCGGCTCGCCGGTATAGGCCCATTCCTGCAGCTCTTCGATGGCGATGTGATAGAGCGGCTGGCGGCCGGTGCGTTCCCTGAACAGCGCACGGGGGATGTTGACCATATGCGGCCCGCGCGGGCGCTCGTACGTGATCGGCGTGCCGCAATGCGCGCAGAAGCTGCGCGCGGTCTTCGTTGCCTTGTCCTCGTAGCGGGTCAGCGCCGTCTTGCCTGCGGTGATGCGAAACCGCTTCTTCCAGCTTCCGACATAGGTTGCATAGGCGGCGCCGTGGGCGCGACGGCTGGGGGCGGAGTGATCGTGCCAGGCCCAGCGTGCGGGCACGTCGATCTCGAAGGTGACCTTGCCGCAGAGGCATTGCCCGGTGGCTATACCTGCGGCGGCTGCGGCTTTGGCCATAGCACTTCCCCCATCGCTCGCAATGACGAAATTCGTGGTGTCCGTCGGGGCAACACAATAACTCCGTAGCCCGGATGAGCGAAGCGACATCCGGGAAGACCAGAGCTTGGGTGAAGACCCCGGATATCGCTTCGCTCATCCGGGCTACAGCAGTGTCAGACCGGCGTCAGTTCGTCATACACGGGATAATCCGTATAGCCCTTCTCCTCGCCACCATAGAATGTCGTACGGTTATACGGCGTGAGAGGGTAATCGTGCTGCAGGCGCCGCGGCAGATCGGGGTTGGAGATGAAGATGCGGCCGAAGGCGATGAGGTCGGCGTGGCCATCGGCGATCGCCGCATTCGCGGTTTCGCCGCTGAAGCCACCGGCCGTCATCAGCACGCCGCCGTAGAGCGGCCGGAACAGCAGCATCGCCGAGGGCACGTTCTGCCAATTGACTTCTGCGCGCCCCGAGCCGCTGGAGCGCGGTTCGATGAAATGCAGATAGGCTAGACCGAGCTTGTCAAGCGCCTTGACCACGTGCGTGTAGAGCGGCATCGGATCGGGCTCGCCGGAATCATTGGCAATGCCGTGGGGCGACAGCCGCACGCCGACGCGGCCCGCGCCCCAGACCTCGATCGCGGCCTCGGTCACTTCGAGCAGAAGCCGCGCGCGGTTCTCGATCGAACCGCCATATTGATCGGTGCGCTGGTTGCTGCGTGATTGCAGGAATTGCTCGAGCAGATAGCCGTTGGCGCCGTGGATCTCGACACCGTCGAACCCGGCGGCCAACGCGTTCTTCGCGCCCTGCCTGAACGCCTCGACGATGCCCTTGACCTCGTCCGTGTCCAGCGCGCGCGGCGTCTCGTAGTCGGAGATCTTGCCGTCGGCGGTCATTGCCTTCATGCCTTCGGCCCTGATCGGGATCGCCGAGGCCGAGACCGGCAGCTCCCCGCCGTGGAAGGAGGAATGCGAGACGCGGCCGACATGCCAGAGCTGGAGAAAGATGATGCCGCCCTTGGCGTGCACGGTGTCGACCACCTTGCGCCAGCCCGCGATCTGCGTCTCCGAATAGATGCCAGGCGTCGCCGGATTGCCGCGGCCGTGCGAGAGCACGGGCGAGGCCTCGGCGATGATCAGGCCGCCTTGAGTGGCGCGCTGACCGTAATATTCGGCGTTGAGCGGCCGCGGCGAAAAGCTCTCGCGCTCGGCCCGCATGCGCGTCAATGGCGCCATCGCGACGCGATGCGCGAGCTTGTACGGACCGACCTGCAACGGTTGAAACAACGCCTCGAATTTCATGCTGGTTCCAGAATGGCTAAGGAAGGATGCGCGTCATATAGCGAGGGGCGGCCACCCGAAAAGGCGCCGCCCCCACAAAAGCAGATATTCCCTGCCACGGAATCCGCGAAGAGAACAGGCCTCAGCCCGTCTTGATCCACACCGCCTTCACGTTGAGATATTCCTCGACGTGCTGCTTGCCGGATTCGCGGCCGTAGCCGCTCATCTTGTAGCCGCCGAAGGGGACTGCAGGGTCCATCGCCTGGTAGCAATTCACCCACACCGAGCCGGCGCGCAGGCGCTTCGCAACCGCATGCGCCTTGCTGACGTCCCGTGTCCACAGGCCCGAGCCAAGACCGAACGTGGTGGCGTTGGCGCGCTTGACCAGCTCGTCCATGTCCTTGAATGCGATCGCGGAGATGACGGGTCCAAAGATCTCCTCCTGCGCGATCCGCATATTGTCCTGGACGCCCGCGAACACCGTCGGCGAGACGAAGAAGCCTTTTGAAAGCGCGCCTTCGGTGACGCGGCCACCGCCGGCGAGCGCCTTGGCGCCTTCCTTCTGGCCGATGTCGAGATAGCTGGTGACGCGCTCGAGCTGCTGCTCGGACACCAGCGGTCCGATCTGGGTGTTGGGGTCGAGACCGTTGCCCACTTGCAGCTTCTTGCCGAACTCGGCGACGCGGCCGACGAACTCCTCGTAGATCGACTGCTCGACGAACAGCCGGGTGCCGGCGCTGCAGATTTGCCCCGAATTGGCGAACACCGCCATCGCGGCGCCCGGCACGGCGGCATCGAGATCGGCGTCCGCGAACACGATGTCCGGCGACTTGCCGCCGAGCTCGAGCGAGACACGCTTGAGGTTGCCGGCCGAGGCGCGAATGATCGACTGGCCCGTGACATGCGAGCCGGTGAAGGCAACCTTGTCGACGTCGTGATGTGCGGCAAGCGCCGCGCCCGCGGTCTCGCCAAAGCCAGGCACGACATTGATGACGCCGGGCGGGACGCCCGCTTCCATCGCGAGCTCGGCGATGCGCAGCGACGTCAGCGGCGCTTCTTCGGCGGGCTTGAGCACGACGGTGCAGCCGGTCGCGATCGCCGGGCCGATCTTCCAGATCGTCGCGGTCAGCGGACCATTCCAGGGAATGATGGCGCCGACGACGCCGATCGGCTCCTTCAGTGTGTAGGAGAAGATTTCGCCGGGCAGCGAGTTCTCGATGGTCTCGCCATGGATCGCTGTGGTCTGGCCGGCATAATAGCGCAACATGCCGACGGCGCGCAGACGATAGGCGCGGGTACGGCTGAGCGGCGCGCCCATGTCGAGCGTGTCGAGCTGCGACAATTCGTCGAAATTCTTCTCGACGAGGTCGGCAAGCTTCAGCAGCAGGTTCTGCCGCTCGAACGGCTTGACCTTGCTCCAGGGCCCTTCGAAGGCGCGGCGAGCGGCAGCGACCGCACGGTCGATATCTTCCTTGTCGCCCTCGGCAACGGTTGCGAGCAGTTCGCCGGTCGCGGGGTTATGGGTCTCGAAGCGCTTGCCGGAGGCAGCATCGACCCACTTCCCGTCGATCAGCATCTGCTTGTAGGACCCGTTGGCGAACGGGTGGCGCGTGATTGGAATAGCCTGCGACACAGCCATGGCTGAACTCCCTGTCAATGATTGATTGGTTCGATCTGGGCGGGATCGTTAGGTCGATAGAATACTGCGGTGCCGGACAGGCGTAAAGGAGAGGCGCAAAGTCGGTGCGGAACGAAGACCTCCCATGCCGACTTGTGCAGGGTCGCGCAAGTGTCGTGTTATGTCACGACCGAGCCCCTCCCCCGGAGACCGAACCATGCCGCATCCCGCGATCGTCAAAGACAATGTAGCCGTGATCACCGGCGGTGCGTCCGGCATCGGATTCGCCGCCGCAGCAGCCTTCGCGCGGAACGGCATGAAAGTGTGTATCGCCGATGTGGATCAAACGCGGCTGGCGGACGCCGCAACAAGACTCTCATCCCTGACGTCCGCCACACATGTGATGCCCTTCGCGATCGACGTCAGCAAGGCCGAGAGCGTGGCGGAACTCGAGCGCGCCGTGCGCGAGCGCTTCGGCGGCACCGACATCCTCATGAACAATGCGGGCATCCAGCCCGGCAGCACGTTGTTCGGCGAACCCGACAATTGGCAGCGCATTATCGGCGTCAACATGTGGGGCATCATCACTGGCTCGCGCATCTTCGCGCCCAACATGATCGCGCGCGGCAGGGCGGGGCTCATCATCAACACCGGCTCGAAGCAGGGCATCACCACCCCGCCCGGCGATCCCGCCTACAACGTCTCCAAGGCCGGCGTGAAGGCCTTTACGGAAGCGCTGCAGCACGAGTTGCGGAACACTGCGGGTTGCCGCATCACCGCGCATCTGCTGATTCCCGGCTTCGTCTTCACGGCCCTTACCGCGAAGGGCCGGACAGAGAAGCCGGCCGGCGCCTGGACGGCCGAGCAGACCGTGGATTTCATGTTGGCGCGGCTGGAGGCCGGCGATTTCTACATCCTGTGCCCGGACAACGACGTCCCGCGCGCGCTCGACGAAAAGCGCATGCTGTGGGCCGCCGGTGACATCGTGGAGAACCGCCCGCCGCTGTCACGCTGGCATCCGGACCATGCGGATGCATTCGCGAAGTTCGTGAAGGGGAATTAGGCTGTTTGATCCTCATGGTGAGGAGCGCGGAACGCGCGTCTCGAACGATGCAGGCCCGGTTGGGGCCCTCGACCCTTCGAGACGCCCGCTTCCGGCGGGCTCCTCAGGATGAGGGTTTACACAGGGGGCGCTCTACAGCGTCTCTTGCTGATGCCCGCAATTCTTGCAGGCGAACTTGATGCGGGTCTGGCCCTTTGGCGCCTGCACACGGTTCGGGGCGCCGCATTTACCGCAGACGGCCTCGATGCGGGTATCACCCTGCTTGACGACGACGGTTTTCTTTTCCATCGATTCGCGGATCAGGCGCTCAGCCTCCTCACGCAGGGATTGTTTCGACAAAGCTCGTCTCCGCCATAAATGCGGGCGAGGCTTATCCCACCTGCGGCAAAATCACAATCCGAAACGGCTGCTCAGACCTCCACAATCACGTAGCTGTCCTCGACATGCACCGGAAAGGTCTCGGCAACATACGGGCCTTTCTGGAGTTCCTCGCCGCGCTCCACAGCGACCGGATATGACCTTATCTTGACGCGCTTCGGATCGAACCACGACTGGCCGTTGCGCATGTCGAACTCCCAGCCGTGCCAGGGACAGCGCAGCATCTCGCCGACGCGCGAGCGCTGATAGATGCCGGGCTCGGGCGAGGTCAGCCGCGCCACGCACGCCGCTTTCTCCAGCGGCGCGCCTTCGTGCGGGCAGCGGTTCAGCAGCGCGAAGAACTCGCCATGGACGTGGAACACGACGATGTCGCGGCCCGCGACATCGACCACCTTGTTGCCACCGGGTGGGATCTCCGAGGTGGACGCGACGATGTGACGGGCCATACCGTGCAGACCTTCTCAGAACTTGTAGACCGCGCGGGCATTGGTGCTGAAGATCTTCTTTCGCTCGGCCTCCGTCAGCGGCGTCTTGAAGGCGAAGCGCGGATCGTCGAAATCCCAGTGCGGATAGTCCGACGAGAACAGGAGACGATCGATGCCAACCCATTCGATCAGAGAGCGCAGGTGGCGGGCTTCGTCAGGCTCGTCGATCGGTTGCGTCGTGAACCAGAAATGCCCGCGGACATATTCCGACGGCTTGCGCTTGAGATGCGGCACCTCGCTGCGGAAGCGCTCGAAATGCTGGTCCATTCGCCACACCGCGGACGGAATCCAACCGAAGCCGCCCTCGATGAAGACAAACTTCAATTTCGGAAAACGCTCCGGCACACCCTCGATCACGAGACTGGCAAGCTGCGCCGCAATGGTGTGCGCGTTGGACTGGTGTTCCTCGACGTAATAGGACGGCCAGCCGCCACCGGTCGGCGCATGCCCGCCATAGCCGCCGACATGGATGCCGAGCGGCAGACCTAGTTCCTGGGCACGCTCGTAGATCGGCCAGTAGCGGCGACGGCCCAGCGGCTCGTTGGCGCGCGGCGAGACGTTGATCTGGACGTATTCGCCGATTTTCGCGCAGCGTTCGATCTCGGCGATGGCGAGATCAACACCGTCCTGCCCGACCAGGATCGAAGCCTTCAGGCGCGGGTCGCGATGCGACCAGAACGCCAGCTGCCAATCGTTGATGGCACGCTGGATTGCGGCGCCGAATTCGAGGTTCTGCTGCGAGAAGATGAAGAGATCGAGCACCTGCAAAATCCCGAACTCAACGTCGAGCGGATCGAGATGCTGCTTCTGCATGAAGGCGAGATCCGAACCGGGCGGCCCGCCCGTCGGCGGCCACGCATCGCGGCGCGCGATCAGCGGCGAAGAGCGCGGATAGGGCGTGGTGAACAGATAGGGCGTGCGCAAATGGCTGCCATATTCCTTCAGATGCTGCTGCCAGCGCTTTGGCAGGAACTCGTTGAGATCGTCGAACGAATGCAGACTCGGATGGACGTCGCAATCGACGATGCGCAGCCGCGAAGCGGCGGGCTTCTCGTCTTCCCGCAGCGGGCGGTCGATGACCTCACTCATGCAAACCTCCAAGGTCAGTTAGCGAGCGACAGCCGCGGAAACGTCTCCAGCGGGTTGTCCACGCACATCTTCGAGATGATGCTGTTCGGCAGGTTCGGCGGGATCGGATCGTCGCCGTCGAACTGCCAATGCGGATAGTCGGACGCGAACAGGAACATCTTCTCAGAACCGATCTGGTCGATGATCTCCTCAACGCTTCTGACGTCACCCGGCGCATCGAACGGCTGCATGGTGACGCGAAAATTGTCGCGAATAATCGCAGCCGGCTCGCGCTCGACCCAGGGCACCTCGACGCGCACCCCGCGCCAGGTCTTGTTGGCTCGCCACATGAAGGCCGGCAGCCAGCTCACGCCGGATTCCATCAGCACGACTTTGAGATTCGGAAACTTGCCGAACACGCCCTCATAGATCAGGCTCAAGATCTGCGCCTGAAATGCCTGTGCCTCGACGAAGTAATATTCGTAGCGGTGCGACGGCCATCCGGCCGAGCTCGGCGCCTGCCGATATTGCGTGCCGGCGTGGATCGCGAGCGGCAGCTTGTACTTTTCCGCGAGCCGATAGACCGGCCAGAAATGCCGCCGTCCCAAGAGCGTCTCGCCCTGCGCCAGCACGAGGATAGAGACGAAGCGGTGATCGCCGGCGCGGCGCTCGATCTCCTCGACCGCCAGATCCGGGTCCTGCATCGGCACCACGATCGAGGCACGCAAGCGCGGATCGCGCGACAGCCACTCAGTGGCGATCCAGTCGTTGATCGCCTTGCAGAAGTCGGCCGCCATGTAGGGGTCGAACACGGCCTGCGCGCCATAGAGCACGTTGATGATCGCGTGACTGGCACCCAACTGCTCGAACGCGCCCTTCTGCACCATCGCGAGATCGGAACCGGGCTTTGTGCCGTTCGCCGGACGCCAGTCGGCGCGGCCGCTTAGCGGCATGCTGGGCGGATAGGAGGTGAGATCGAGCCCGTCGATGGCGCGGCTCACGACCTGCTCTTTCCAGTGATCGCTGAGATAGGGCAGTAGCGTCGTGCGCGTGCCACCAACCGCCGGGTGGATGTCGCAGTCGATCCGCGTCGCTGCCATGAGGTTCCTCGCCGAGATCTTGTAAGCACATCTTATTGGCGGCGTTCTTGTGCGCCGCCTGTGAAGACTGCCCCTGCCCGTGCGGTTGCGCAAGAGCGCACGCCCGCGCGATCGTCATGGCTCTGTTGCATTTCGCAGGCGCGATATGAGGTGTCGCGAACTGCGTTCCGGCGCCGAAGCCGCGGAGCGCATTGCTCCGCTGCTTCCTTGCGGATTGTCTATGCCCGTCAAGCGGCCTTGGAGACTTCCATCAGCAGACGTTCCGCCTTGGCATCCTCGATGCGGTTCACCATCCGGCTGCTTTCGTGATTGTCGCGGATGGTCTTGGTCAGGGTGACGCAGGTCTGGATCAGCATCACAACCCCCATGGTGAGATAGCCCTTCATCCAGAAATCGATCGGCAGGAAGAAGATGCCGATGGCGACGAGGAAGGCGGAGGCTGCAAAGGACACGTAAGTGAAGGTCACCCAGGCGCCGCTGTGGGGCTGGCCATTCTGGTTCATGATGGTCTCCTGTTGGTTCGAATGATGATGGGGATTGGGATCAGACAGTCGGCGTGCGCTTGGACTTCAACCGCGCCAGCACGTCGTCTGCGGTCGTCTTGAGCCGGGGGCCAAAACCCTGCTCGGCGAGTTTTTCGGCGGTGGCGCGCGGGCCGGTGGCCGCGTCGAGCTCGACCAGCGCGTCGTCAGCGGCCTGGGCTTCCATCTGCCGCTCACGAAGACGCCTCAAAGTGCTCTCCGCCTCCGGCAGCGTGGATTCGTAGGGGCGTGCCGCCTCGATGCCGCTGCGGCGAAGCGAGCGCACCGCTTCCGAGGCACGGGCGACGCGGCGGCCGCGGTCGAGCTCGGTGATGCGGGCTTGCGCGCTTGCGACGTGCCGCTTCAGCCGCGCAATCTCGGTTGCGAACAAGGCGCGTGCCGTCAGCGCTGCATCGCGATCGGCCTCCACGCCTGCGATGACTTCGGCGGCATCGTTGGCGAGATCCTCGCGGCCGCCGTCGAGCGCCGCAACCGCGCGCGTCTCGAGATCGGCGATGCGGGCGACGGTCGCCTCGAGCTTGCGACCTTCTTGCTGGTCCTGCGCGATCGCCAGCGCCAAGGTCCGTTTGCCACGCTCGAGGGCGGCTGCCGCGTCGCGCATCTGTTGATCGAGGATCAGAAGGGCCGTCCGGTCTTCCAGCTCCTCGCCGGCGGCGGCCACGCTGCCGCGGAAAAGTGTCACTACGGTCTTGAACATTGTTGGCTCCCTGTTATGAGCGCTGCTCACGTTTGTTTGTAGCAAGAAACTTGAACTTCGTTCAAGAAATGTTTGAGCAGCGCTCAGAAATTTGATTGCAAATGGCTAAGGCATTGGAACGCAGAGAGAAACTTCGATCCGATCTGATCTTGGCGGCGGAACGAATGATCGCCGAGAAGGGATTGGCGGGCCTGAAAACCCGCGATCTCGCCCGCGAGATCGGCTGCGCCAACGGCGCGGTCTACAATCTCGTCGCCGATGTGGACGAGCTGATCCTGCGCGTGGGCTCGCGCACTTTGCTTCGGCTCGACCAGGCCCTGAGCACGGCGGAAAGCGCGGGCGAGCCGTCGCCGCAGGGGAGGCTGGTCCGCATCGCCCTCGCCTATTGCGATTTCGCCGCGGAAAATCTCGAACTGTGGCGCGCTCTGTTCGAGCACCGCATGGACGCCGACAAGCCCCTTCCTGATTGGTCCATCGACGACCAGATGCAGCTGTTCCGCCACGTCCACGAGCCGCTGGCCGCGCTGTTTCCAAAACGCGGTCGGGAGGAGCTCGGCATCACTGCGCGCAGCCTGTTCTCGGCGGTGCATGGCATGGTGGCGCTGGGGCTGGAGCAGAAGCTGGTCGCGGTACCGCTACCGGCGCTTCGGGCGGAAATCGCGGGCTTGGTGCGCGCGATGATCGACGGGCTGATCGCGCGGGCGGCGTAGAGGCTGAGAGCGCACAGCTCAACTGTCGGCGGCGACTGGCTAAAATTTCACCTGTCACATCCCATGCAGCGCGCTTAGCTTCGCGAGGTCCACTTCCCTCTCCGGAGCATCCAATGCCCCTCCTCATCCGCGGCGGCACCGTCGTCAATCATGATCATTCGCGCCGCGCGGACGTGCTAATCGACGGCGCGACCGTCGTCGCGGTCGGGCAATCGCTCGACGCGCCCACCGGCAGCGAGATCATCGATGCCGGCGGCGCCTACGTCATCCCGGGCGGCATCGATCCGCACACCCATCTCGAAATGCCGTTCATGGGCACTGTCACCGCGGACGATTTCGAATCAGGGACTAAGGCGGCGCTGGCCGGTGGCACCACCATGGTGGTGGATTTCTGTCTGCCCGATCCCGGCCAGTCGATGCTCGCGGCCTATCAGGAGTGGCGGCACAAATCCGAGAAGGCGGCCTCCGACTACGGCTTCCACATGGCCGTAACATCCTGGTCGAAGCAGATCCATGACGAGATGGAGACCGTGGTCAAAACCTACGGCATCAACACCTTCAAGCACTTCATGGCCTACAAGGGCGCGCTGATGGTGAACGACGACGAGCTCTACAACTCGTTCGCCCGCTGCGCCCATCTCGGCGCCATGCCCGTCGTGCATGCGGAGAACGGCGACGTCGTCGCCCTGATGCAGGAGGCGCTGATCGCGCGCGGTGTCACCGGGCCAGAGGGACACGCGTATTCACGGCCACCGGAGGTCGAGGGCGAAGCCACCAACCGCGCCATCATGATCGCCGACATGACGGGGACGCCAGTCTACATCGTACACACGAGCTGCCGCGAAGCGCATGAGGCGATCGCGCGGGCACGCGCAGCTGGCAAGCGCGTCTATGGCGAGCCGCTGATCCAGCACTTGCTGCTGGACGCCGGTGAATATCAGAACAAGGATTGGGATCATTCCGCGCAGCGCGTGATGTCGCCGCCGTTCCGCGACAGGTCGCATCAGGATAGTCTTTGGGCCGGTCTCCAAGCCGGCTCGCTGCAAGTGGTCGCGACCGACCACTGCGCCTTCACTACCGAGCAGAAACGATTCGGGCTCGGCGATTTCAGAAAGATCCCGAACGGCACCGGCGGCCTCGAAGATCGTCTTGCGCTGCTGTGGACAGCGGGCGTTGCAACAGGACGGCTGACCAAGGAAGAGTTCGTCGCGGTGACCTCGGCGAACATCGCCCGCATCCTCAACATCTATCCGCGCAAAGGCGCGGTCGCCGTCGGATCGGACGCGGATGTCGTGGTTTGGGACCCCAAGGCGAGCAGGACCATCAGCGCGAAGCGGCAGATGAGCCGGATCGACTACAACGTGTTCGAGGGCTTTTCCTGCACCGGCGGACCGGCGGCGACGCTGTCGCGCGGCCGAATCGTCTGGAAGGATGGCGATCTGCGCGCCGAGGCCGGTGACGGCCATTATGTCGAGCGCCCGGCGTTCTCGCCGGTGCATGTCGCCAATTCCACTTGGAAAGAGCTGACCGCCCCGCGCGCCGTGCGCCGCGGAGCGGTGACGCCGTAGGACTGAGATCCGCACGGGATGCGACGCCGTGAAGCGCGGCCGATGGCATGCGCCTTGCCTCTTTATGGTGCAAATTTCTCAAGAGTGGGGCACCCATGAGCGCATCATCATTCGAACTAAACCGTCGCGGCGTGCTCGGCGGCCTCGGCCTCGCCGGAATGACCGCCCTCGCTCCGCGCTTTGCCACGGCGCAAGGGCGCAGCGAGACGCTGCTGGTGGTGCAGGAACTCGGGCCGAACTCGCTCGACATGCAGGGCGTCGGCTCCAACCAAACCGTGAACGGGCTGTCCTGGAATTGCTACGATCGCCTGCTGAGCTACGCCTCCAAGACGCTCCCCGACGGCACGCTGTCCTATGACCGCGAAACGCTCGCGCCTGAACTCGCCGAGAGCTTCGAGGTTGCGGCCGACGGCATGTCCTGCACTTTCAAATTGCGAAAGGACGCGAAATTCCACGACGGCACGGCGGTCACCGCGAAAGACGTCAAATGGTCGTTCGACCGCGCGGTGAAGGTCGGCGGCTTTCCGACCTTCCAGATGTCGGCGGGATCGCTGGAAAAACCCGAGCAGTTTGTCGTGGTCGACGATCACACCTTCCGCATCGACTATGTGCGCAAGGACAAGATGCTGCTGTTCAACGTCGCGGTGGTCGTGCCCTTCATCATCAACTCGGAGCTTGCGAAAAAGAACGCGACGGCGGAAGACCCGTGGGCACTGGCGTGGCTCAGGAACAACGAGGCCGGCGGCGGCGCTTACAGGATCGAAAGCTGGAAACCGGGCAGCGAGACCGTGCTGGCGCGCTTCGACGATTGGAAGAGCGGACCTCTCCCGAAGCTCCGGCGCGTGATCGCGCGCGACGTCCCTTCCGCCGGCACCCGCCGCGCCATGCTGGAGCGGGGTGATGCGGACATTTCCAGCGGCTTTGCACCGCGTGACTTCGAGCAGATCATCAAGGAGGGTAAGGTCAAGGTTTCGGGCGTGCCGATCCCGAACGCGCTCTGGTCCGTCGCGCTCAACACGGCAAAGCCGCCGTTCGACAATGTGAAGCTGCGCCAAGCCGTCGCCTGGGCGATGCCGTATGAGCAGATCCAGAACAGCGCGTTCTTCGGGCGTGCCGTTCCCATGTATGGCGGAGCAGCAGACGTCTCAAAGCCGGTCTGGCCGCAGGCGTTTCCCTACGTCACCGATCTCGACAAGGCCAAAGCGTTGATGAAGGAGGCGGGATTCGAAAGCGGCTTGGAGACAACGTTGTCGCTCGACACCGGCACCGCCACGGTCGGCGAGCCGACCGCGATCCTGATCCAGGAAAGTCTCGCCAAGATCGGCATCAAGGCGGCGATCGAGAAGATCCCCGGCGCGAACTGGCGCACGACGCTGAACAAGAAAGAGCTGCCTCTGGCGCTCAACCGCTTCAGCGGCTGGCTCGATTATCCCGAATACTACTTCTACTGGAATTTCCACGGCAACAATTCGATCTTCAACATCTCCTCCTACCAGAACAAGGAAATGGACGCGCTGATCGACAAGGCACGGTTCACCACGGATGCTGCCGAGTACGAAAAGGCTGTGAAGGATTTCATCGCGCTCTGCATGCGCGATGTTCCCATCATTCCGCTCAACCAGCCGATCCACGATGTCGCCATGCAGAAGGCCATCACCGGTTACGAGTTCTGGTTTCATCGCGAGCCGGACTACCGTCAGTTCGCGAAGGGCTAGTTTTGGCGGGCGACGCTCACGGGGCGTGAGGCGGCTCGCGCCTGCTCGGACGGGAAACCCCGCGCGAGCCGCGCGTGGCTCGCGCGCAGCATCGCCGTATCGAGCTTGCCCTGCCGCGATCCATCCAGGGCGCAAGCGAAAATCCGGTAGAATTGCGCGCCGTCATAGGCGACCAGCAGCAGATCGACGCCCGCGTTGATGGCCTCGACAACGGCCCGGCAGACGTCGTTCTGGTAGATCGCCCCCATCACGAAATCGTCGGTCATGACGACGCCCTGGTAGCCCCATTTGTCGCGAATGATCCCCTCGACGACGCGCTTCGAATGCGAGGCAGCTCGGTCGGGATCGACGGCCGTGAGCGTGACGTGCCCGACCATGAGCGCGCTGCGCGAATGCGACAGCACCTCGCGGAACGGAAGCCAGTCGGTTGCTTCCAACTCCTTCACCGGCGTGTCGAGATTGGCGCTGAAATGATGCGTGTCGGTGCGAACGCGGCCGATGCCGGGAAAATGCTTGAGCGTGGCACCGACGCCGGATTCTTCCAGCCCACGCACATAAGCGCTCGCGATCGCGCCGACGACGGCCGGATCGGTCGCAATCGCGCGCTGACCGATGAGTGTGTGAAAGTCGAGGCGATTGCGCCGGACCGGCGGTTTGAGATCGAGCACTGGTGCAAGATTGAGGTTGACGCCGAGCCCGGCGAGTTCACGTCCGTGGATGCGGCCGAACCCTGCCGCTTTGGCCTGCTGGTCATCGGGGGCAAGCCCGGCAAGCGTCGCCAGCGCCGGCAGCTTCGTCAACGGCGGCGCAAGATGCCCGACGATGCCGCCCTCCTGGTCCGCGGCGACGACCAGCGCCGGCAGGCCGGCGGCTCGCCGCTTGTCCTGGAGCGCCGCGATCTCGGCACGCAGCGCCTCCACGGTCCGCCCCCGGATGTTGTGCCGGGTGACGTAGATGCCGCCGATCAATCCTTGCTCGGCAAGGCGCGCGATCTCCGGGAAGGAGGAATAACCGACCATGAAGTGAGGTCCGAGCTGACGCGCCTCGGCCGCACTGACGGCAAGAACATCGTACTTGCGCAGTTCGAATTTCAGGTGCGCCGCCGACATCAGGAGCGGCGGTACGCACCAGACTATGACAAGGAGCCGGCCGGCGATCGTGCGCCAACGCCCGCTACGCAGCAGGATGAGCACAATCACGATGCTTGTGAGGACAAGCGCGATGTTTCCGGCGCCCCGCAGCACGAGCAGATAAGGATCGTTCTTGTTCGCGGCCGCAAATGCGACGAGAGGCGCGGCCAACCAGAGCAGGATGAGACCGATGCGATTGAGGAATTGCATGATGCGTCACGCCCAAGGTGATGAACGCACCTATCAAAGTGATTCGCGCCGCGTAAGGACCAAAAGGGCGCCTGCACATAATCTGCAAAAGACTCCTGAAATCGTGCAGACGACGATCCCGCCTTCTGCACAAACGACGTTCAAACTTCGTGATGCCGCCCATCACGAAAGGTCTTCCGGACATGACGAGCCTGGCTACGACGATCACCTCGGACCTCCAGCCGATCAGGCCTTCCTCGATTCCGCCCAAAGTCGGCCTCGCGCTGGTTCTCGCCGCGCTCGCCGACTGGCTGTTCTACGGCCAGCGGATCGGGCTATCGCTGACGCTCTTTGCGATCGCGACGGCTTTGGTATCGGCGCTCTTCAATCATACGACCCTGGATTTGCGGCGCGCCACGATCGGCGGGAGTATTCTCGTCGCCGGCCTCGTCCCGGCCATCGAGGAGGTCAACACGCTGTCCTTCCTGATCCTGCTCGCGTCACTAATGATTGCGCTCCTGCTCGCGACCAATCCGGAAACGACCGGGCTCCCTGAACGTGCCCGCGCGCTGCGCAACCTCTTCCTGCTCGGGCCCTTCAGGTTCTTCCTCGACGCGCTGCATATCTTCAGCATGTCGGGGTTCACCCGCGGCATCGCACTCTGGCTGATGCCTGCTGTGCTGAGCACCGTCTTCGTCGCGCTGTTCGCGGCCGCCAATCCGGTGATCGAGCAGTGGGTGTCTCTGCTCAATCCAAAGCTCATCCTCGACTATGTCAGCATCCCGCGCGTGCTGTTCTGGACCATGATGCTGGCGCTGGTCTGGCCGTCCATCCATGTGCGCTGGCGGCGCAAGACGATTGCCACAACGACGATCGTCGATGGCCCCGTGCCGCCGCCACTGCCGTCCCAAGTCTCGGCTGAGTTCCTGGGCCCCTCCACCATCCTGCGCTCGCTGATCCTGTTCAATCTGCTGTTCGCGGCACAGTCCATTCTCGACGGCATCTACCTCTGGGGCCATGTCGCGCTGCCGGCCAACATGACTTATGCGGCCTACGCCCATCGCGGCGCCTACCCGCTGATCGCCACCGCGCTGCTTGCCGCCGCCTTTGTGCTGGTCGCGATGCGTCCGGGCGGGCCGGCGGAGAAATCGAAGATCATGCGGCCGCTGGTTTATCTCTGGGTGGGGCAGAACGTTCTTCTCGTCGCCTCCTCCATCCTTCGCCTCGATCTGTACGTCGACATCTACATGCTGACCTATTGGCGCATCGCGGCCTTCATCTGGATGGGGCTGGTGGCGCTCGGACTGATCCTGATCGTCGCCCGCATCGTGCTCGACAGGTCAAACCAATGGCTCGTCGGCGCCAATCTGATCGCGTTAACGATCACGCTGTATGGCTGCTCGCTGGTGAACTTCGATGCGTTCATCGCCGACTATAATCTGAGCCACAGCAACGAAATGTCGGGTAAGGGCTTGAACATCGATGCCAACTACCTCTTCACACTTGGACCGCAGGCGCTGCCTGCCCTCGACAAGGTCATCGCTCATCGGTCGGACGACAACTGCCTTGTGTCGCGGCGCGATCGGCTTGTAGAAGTCCAGCTTCAGGATCTGGCCTGGCGGAGCTGGGGCTTCCGGAATTGGCGACTCCAGCGCAGGCTGGACGCGCTGGCGAAAGCTCGGCCGACGGGCTAACGAGGCAGCGGAGAGATTCTTGGCGCACCGCATTCTCATCGTCGACGACGAGGGTCACATCCGCGAGGTCATCCGCGTTGCCTTGAAGAAAGCCGGCATGGACGTGATCGAGGCGCGCGACGGCAAGGAGGCGCTGAGCCGCTTTGCCGCCGACAAGCCCGACCTGATCGTACTCGACATCGGCATGCCCGAGTTCGACGGCCTCGACGTCTGCCGCGAGGTGCGCAAAGCCTCTGACGTGCCGATCCTGTTTCTGTCGGCCCGCGACGAGGAGATCGACCGCATCCTCGGCCTCGAGATCGGCGGCGACGACTACGTGACGAAACCGTTCAGCCCGCGCGAGCTGGTGGCGAGGGTCAACGTCATCCTGCGCCGTCTCGGCCCGCGCAATGGCGAGGCCAAGGCGGGGCCGTCGGCCCTCGCGCAAGGCGGCCTTCTGGTCGATCCCGAGCAGCATGTCGCGTCCTTCGCCAGCACGCCGCTGAAGCTGACCGCGATCGAGTTCGGCATTTTGCGCGCGTTCCTGACTCGGCCGACCTCAGTGTTCAACCGCGAGCAGCTGATGCGGGCCGCCTATCAGCTCAACATCCAGGTCTCCGACCGCACCATCGACAGCCACATCCGCAACATCCGCGCCAAGCTCGCGGCGCTGGCCTGTGACAACGTCATCGAGACCATTCACGGCGTCGGCTTCAAGCTCGGCCGCTGCGAGAAGGACGCATGAGCGCGGCGCCCGACAAATGGCGGCCGTCGCTTACCCTGGTGATCTTCACGGTGCTGGCGACCGTCGGCGTGCTGCCGCTGGTCGGCCTGTTCTTCTTCCGTCTCTACGACAACCAGCTCATCCGCCAGACCCAGGCCGAGCTGATCGCGCAGAGCCGCGTGCTCGCGACGATCTATGCGCAGGAGGTCACGGCAAGGCTCGACAGTGGCCTCACGCTCGGCGCCGAGGTGCCGCCGAACGTGCTGCCTGACCCCGGCGACCAGGTCACCCCGATCCGCCCCGCGCTCGACCTCACCGCCAATGACTTGCTGCGGCGGCGACCCGAGGCGCTGGCGGCGGCCCAGCCGGCGCAACCCGCCTATGTCGAGATCGGCGCGAAGCTGACGCCGATCATCCGCGAGACCCAGAAGGTGACGCTGGCAGGCTTTCGCATCCTCGATCCCCAAGGCGTGGTGATCGCCGGGCGGCAGGAGGTCGGGCAATCGCTCGCCCATATCGAGGAGGTCGCCGACGCGCTGCACGGCCAATACCGCGCCACCTTGCGCAACCGCGTGCCGGACAAGCCGCCGCCGTCGATCTATTCCTTCAGCCGCGGCCTCGGCGTCCACGTGTTTTCGGCGATGCCTGTCATCGTCAACAACCGCGTCGCGGGGGTGATCTACACGACGCGGACCCCAAGCAACATCTTCGACCATCTCTACCAGGAGCGGGCCAAGTTCGTGCTGGCGGGGCTTGCCGTGATTCTCGGCACCATCGCGATCGGCCTCGTATTCTCGCGCACCATCACGCTGCCGATGCGCGAGCTGATCGATCGCGCCACCAGAATAGGCCGCGGCGACCGCGAGGCGTTCAGGCCGCTCCGACATTACGGCACACGCGAGTTCGCGCAACTCTCGCACAGCTTTCTCGGCATGGCCGAGCAGCTCGCAAGGCGCTCGGACTATATCGCGACCTTCTCGGCCCACCTCACCCACGAACTGAAATCGCCGCTGACCTCGATCAAGGGCGCCGCCGAGCTGTTGCAGGATTCGGTTCAGGGCAAAGCGGGAAGCCTGACGCCCACCGAGCAGGAGACGTTCATCGCCAATATCCTGTCCGACACAAAGCGGCTGGAAGCGATGGCGCAGCGGCTGCGCGAACTCGCGCGTGCCGAAAGCCTGCCGCAAAACGAACGCACCGAATTGGCGCCCGTGATTGCCGACCTCAGGAGCCGGTTTCCAGCGAGCTCAATCGAGGCCAGCGGCAGCCTTGACCTGATGATCGGCATGTCGGCTGAGAAGGCGCTGATCGTGCTGTCGCACCTCGCGGACAATGCGATGCGGCACAACGCCGGGACAATCAGGCTGGAGGCGATCGACGAGCGCACGACCCTGCTTCTGACTGTGAGCAATGACGGGGAGCCGATCTCGTCGCCGAACCGCGACAGGATCTTCGACGCGTTCTTCACCACCCGCCGCGACCAGGGCGGCACCGGGATGGGGCTCGCGATCGCGCGCGCGGTGATGGCGAGCCATGGCGGCTCGATCAGGCTCAAGCCGACCGAGGACGGCGCGGCATTCGAGCTCCAGTTTCCAATGGGCTAGATCGCGAACACCCAGGCGGCGACGATGGTGCCGATCGTGACCAGACCGGCGATGGTCCAGCCGGCGGCGTATTCCAGCTCAGGATGACCGGTCGCCCGCATGATCTCTGCCGGATCGGCGGTATGCTTCTCTGCCATGACAGCCTCGCACGTTACTTTCCGCGTCATATGTAAGTCGCATCAGCCACCATTAGGTTCCATCACGGAAATGCGAGGAAGGACGCAGCTTGGTTTGTTCGCCGATCCGCAAGCAGGGCCTGCCGGCCTTCGCTACACCGATGACTTCGTCGAGGCCGCCGCCGAGCAGGCGCTCATCGGCCGCATCGCAGCATTGCCGCTCCAGCGCTTCCAGTTCGGCGCCTTCGAGGGCAACCGCCGGGTGGCGTCCTTCGGCTATCGCTATGACTACACATTGCAGCGGCTGGCCGAGGCCGAGCCGATCCCGGACTGGGTCGTCCCCGCCGCACGGCAGGTCGAGGCATGGGCGGGGCTTGCCGCCGGCAGCGTGCGGCAAGTGCTCTGCACCGAATACGACGCCGGCGTCGGCATCGGCTGGCATCGCGACAAGCCGCATTTCGACAAAATCCTCGGCCTGTCGCTCGGCTCGTCCTGCAAATTCCGCTTCCGCCGCCGCGGCGGCGACAAATGGGAGCGCCACACGCTCGAAGCTCTGCCGCGCTCGCTTTACATGATGGACGGGGAGGCGCGGTCGCAATGGGAGCACAGCATCCCGCCGGTCGAGGCGCGCCGCTATTCCATCACCTTCCGGACGATGAAGCAGGCCTGAAGAGCGGGCCAAAACAAAAAAACGCGAAAACAACCCCATGCACAGTAGAACGGCCGTGTCGGCGCGAGGCTCGGCCCCGCGGCATAACCGTTTGACACCTCGGGGCAAAACAGCCGCACCGCGCAAAGGCGCAAGGCCCGGCGAACTTGCCTTCCAATTCGCGTTTACATGCTAAACTGGTTCCACGCGCCGCGCGGGAGGAAGCCGCGACTGCAGGTCCAGGGAGCCAAGATGAAGCCCGGTCGATTGATCCTCGCCTGCACCCTCGTTGTCGCTACCGCCTCCGGCGTCGCCGATGCCTCCGACGCGACGCCCGCAAAAGTCTCGGGCTCGACGGCGCTGGCGCTCGCGGGGGTGATCGCGCCGCTGTCGTCGGTCCTGTCCGGCGCCGAGAAGAAGGCGATGGCGATGCTGTTCGCCGCCAACAGCGACATTCCCTACAAGAAGCCGATCGTGGTGACCGCCGATCGAATCGTTTGTCGCGCCGGCAATGTCGACATCACCGTGCGGAACTGCGAGGTCACCTTCGGCAAGAAGACCAGGACGGTGAACGGCTCCACGGCCAGCGAGATCTTCGCCACCGAAGCACTGGCCGGCATTCCGTCCGACGGCGCCGCGGGATCGAATTTCGAGAGCCTGACCAAGCTGAGCTGCACGATCGACCCCAACGCAATCCGCCGGAAGGACGGCAGCGGGGCGGAGTGCACGTTTCAGCCGGGGAATTGAACCACGCGCGGAGGACGAGCCGAGAGAACCATGGGTGCCGTGAAATCGCCTCATGACCAGCTAACTAATAAGGCGAATTGAAAAGACGGGCCAAACGCGCGAGCCCATATCGGGCACGCAGGGCCAACACCGACATGAAGAATTTTCTCGCATTTTTTCTGACTCTGGGCCTGACGGCAGCCTCCGCACAAGGTCCCCTACCGATGCGGCCGGACGCGCCGTCCGATCTCGTCCGGGTGGGCCTCACCGACAACGACACCACCGCGGGCGGCACCGCGCGGCTGTGCGAGCAGGTCACCTTCTCGCGCGGCCTGCGCTACGGCGAGAGCGAAGCCAATGTGCTCGATGTCGCCACCGCCACGACCAAGGCGGATACGCCGCGGCCGGTGCTGCTGTTCGTGACCGGCGACACCTTCACCGGCGACCGCGCCGCGCCGGAGCTGTCGCGCCAGATCCAGGACCAAGCCATGTGCTTTGCCGCACGCAACGACATGGTCGGCGTGCGCGTCAACTATCGGCTGGCGCCCTCGGCGACGTGGCCGGCGGGTGCGACCGACGTAGCGGCGGCGCTGTCCTGGGTCCACGGCAATATCGACCTGTTCAACGGCGATGCCCGCGAGATCGTCGCAGTCGGCTACGGCGCCGGCGCCTTCCATGTCGCCACCCTGCTGGCCCATCCCGAACTCCAGACCGACCGCGCCGATGTTGCGGCAGTCGTGCTGGTGTCCGGGGTCTACCGCGCCGGCAAGGACGCGAGCGACAGCGAGAAGGCCTATCTCGGCAGCGACGCCAGCCAGTACAACAAGCGCTCGGTCTTCCCCGGCATCCTCAATGTCGACGTCCCGATCGTGCTGGCCTGGGCCGCGGATGATTCCGCCGGCGTCACGGCGCAGGGCGAGACCCTGAAGAAGACGCTCTGCGGCGCCGGCCATTGTCCGCGCAGCGCGCTGCTGCGGAGCCGCGACGGCATCGCGAGCGCCTTCGGTCTCGACGGCTCCGGCGACAGCCTCGCCGAGCCGACGCTGCTGCTGGTGCATCAGCTCGAGGCGCGCGGGCTGCCGTAGCGGCGTGCCGGGAGCACGCCGATACCGGCCACGCCTCGCCGACGTTAGCACGCCTTAAACCACGATTCGCGATCCTGGTCGCCGCCTGGAGCACCGCGTGCTATCTAGGAGAGTTACTTGAAGTAGTTCAATCTATGAGGGTCCGCTACAGACCGAGAAAATCGGCGTTTCGCACAACTGTGTGACCCGTCGCTGCCACGATCGGAAAACCGATGCTTACGTTGCTGGCACGATGCGCGGTGATCTCGTTTGCGTTGATTTCGACCTCAGCCGCCGAACCGGTCAAGCTCAAATTGGCCTTCTTCAGCTCCGACCGCTCGACGAGTTATCTCGCCGCGGTCAAGCCGTTCGTCGAGGCGGTCAACACCGAGGCCAGAGGCCAGATCGAAATTGAAACCTATTTCAGCGGCGCGCTTGGCAAGGATCCGGCTGAGCAGCCCCAGCTCGTGCTCGACGGTAGGGCCGACATCGCCTACGTCGTGACGGGGCTGACGCGCAACCGGTTTGCGGATAACGCAATCATCGAAATGCCCGGCCTGTTTGCGAGCATGCGGGAGTCCGTTGCGGTGTTCGGCCGGCTGATGGCCGCCAACGCGCTGCAAGGATACGATGACTACATCGTGATCGGCGCTTATGTCAGCGAGCCTGAGACGATCCACAGCAATATCGCGATCACGTCGTTGAACGATCTCAAGGACAAGAGAATTCGCGTCAACAATCCTGGCGAAGCCGCAGCGCTCGAAAAGCTCGGGGCGCGGCCTGTGCTCCTGCCGGTCAACAAGATCTCCGAAGCCATCGGCAACGGCAGCATCGATGGCGCCCTCGTGAACCCTGCTTCAGTGGTCGATTACGGCATCAAACGCGTTGCGACTTATCATTACCTTCTTGGTGTCGGCGGCGCGCCGCTGATGGTCTTGATGAATCGGAAGACGTTCAACCGGCTGCCGAAATCGGCGCAGGCGATCATCCTCAAATACAGTGGTGCATGGTCTGCCGGGCGCTTCATGGATACCTACGAAGCCGTGGAAAACAGCATCATGGGTGAGCTGAAGACCGATCCCAAACGCCAGGTGACCATACCCTCGCCGTCGGACCTCGATGCGGCCAATGCCGTGTTCGCGGCCGTTGCCGACGATTGGGCTTCGAAAAGTGAGCGCAATGCCGAGCTGCTGAAAACCGCTCGGGCCGAGCTCACGAAAATGCGATCGACGCGGTAGCACTGATGCCGTCACTCGCCAGGATCCGGCCTCAGCGAAACATCGTCACCATCGTCGCCGCGCTCGCCATTCTGTTGCTGGGCGCCGGGACCACCCTGAAAATCACGACCGAACATCTTCTCCGTCAAGATGCGACGTCGACCGCTCGTAGCTGGGCGAGGTTCCTTGCGGCCAGTGTCGCCGATCTCGAGCAGATCGCCGGCGGCGAGCAGCCTTCCGCCGCGAGCATGGCGTTCTTCCGGTCGGCGCGAAATTCCGGCGAGGTCTTTCACTACGAAATATTCAACCGTAATGGCTACTCCCAGTTCGTTTCGACCCGCGAAAAGATCGCGCTCGTCGACTTGTCTGAATATAGCCCCGATGCAGCGCGATCAGCGGTTGACGGTCAACCGATCATCGACGTCGGGGAGGGAAATTCGCCCGACCGACCGGCATTCTTCGCCCGCGCCTATGTCCCGATCCAGACCGACGGTCGCCTCACCGCTGTCGTTGCGGCCTACGTGGATGAAACCGAGCAACGCAAGAATGTCCACAATACGTTCCTGACCGCAGCCGTGTTTCTTTGCCTGCTGTCAGGTCTCGCCTTCTCCATTCCCGCAATTGCCTGGTATCGGGAAACAAAGGTGAAGCACGCTGACCGGCGCATCCGGTTTCTCGCCCATCATGACGCGTTGACCGGGCTGACCAATCGCCCGCAGCTGATCGAAAAACTGGAGAGCGCCATCGCTCGCCTGCCGATGCGGGGCAGCAGCCTTGCCGTACACTTCATCGACATCGACCGTTTCAAGGAGGTCAACGATTCGCTTGGTCACGACGGCGGCGATTTTCTGCTCAAGTCCATCGCCAAGCGTCTTCGCGCCGCGGTCAGGATCGACGACGTGGTGGCGCGGCTCGGCGGCGACGAATTCGTGGTCGTGCAGTGCGGCATCGCCGGCAAAGCTCAGGCCGAGTCGTTTGCGAGCCATCTCGCCGCCGCGATAAATGCGACCGTGAAATTCAAGCAGCACGAGATCCTCACCACCGCTAGCATCGGCGTGGCGCTGGCGACGGGGGAAGACACCAGCCCCGAGGGGTTGCTCAAGAGTGCTGACCTCGCGCTCTACGCGGCCAAGGCCGCCGGCCGCAACTGCATCCGGTTTTTCCTGCCCGAAATGGACACCGAGCTGCAAGCGCGCATCGAGCTTGAGAGGGCGATTCGCGAGGCGGTGCTGAATGATCGCTTCGAATTGCATTACCAGCCGCTCTTCGAAGTATCCCGGCGCCGCCTTGCCGGGTTCGAAGCGCTGATCCGGATGCCTGCGGCGGACGGAACCCTCATTCCGCCATTGACCTTCATTCCGGTCGCCGAGGACTTGCGGCTTATCGACAAGATCGGGGCGTGGGTATTGCGGGAGGCATGCCGCACGGCCGCGACCTGGCCGGCGCACCTGACCGTTGCAGTGAACCTGTCACCCGCGCAGTTCGTGGCGGGCAACATCGGTGACATCGTCGCCACCGCACTAACAGAGGCTGGACTCGCGGCGCACCGGCTCGAACTGGAGATCACCGAAAGCCTGCTGCTCGGCAACACCGAAACGATCATGGCGCAACTCCGGACGCTCAAGACGATGGGCGTTGCCATCGTGATGGACGATTTCGGGGCTGGCTATTCGAGCCTCAGCTATCTGTGGCGCTTTCCGTTCGACAAGATCAAGATCGATCGAGCCTTCATGCAGAGCCTCAACGGCCCCCATTGTCAGGTCGGGACAGTAGTGAAAGCGATCATCGCGCTCGGACGGGAACTGCACATGCGCGTCACGGTCGAAGGCGTCGAAACCGCCAACCAGGCAGCTTTTCTCGAGGCGGCCGAGGGTGATCAGGTGCAAGGCTTCTTCTTCGGCCGGCCGATCCCCGCCTCGGAGCTCGGCGCCAGCATTCTCGCGGACTTTGAGAAGGCAATGCCACCGGCTTCGCCCGCGCCGGCCCAAGCCACCAAGCTGCACCTCGTCAACTTATCAGCCGAACGGTAGCACCGACCCTGTTCCCGTTCGGCCAACGCGGCTCTTGGCGGCTCTCTATTGCAGACAGTTCTCTTGTTTCAACTAACTGTTTCAACACCAAGATTGCATTTGGGTCCGGCCGACGGCATCTCGCTCTGAGGTTGCGCGTTAGCTGTCAGGTGTATGATGCAAAACAAAACGCGTTTCGGTTCGACGCTCGAAAGCGGCGGTCCAGATATCGCGAAGCCTCTCGCGATGGACGGAAACCATGACGCGCACGGTTTGCAACGCGCGTTGGATGCGCGTCTCAGTCCCGGCAATACCGATGCCCCGGCAACTGGCGGCGCTGCGGCCGCGGATCTGGCGCAATCCAAGCCGAGCCGGACGCTTCGCCGATTTGTGAAGGCCGCAGCGGGCATCGCCATCGTCGCAGTATTCGGCTGGCTGCCGCTCAGGGCGCTTTTCCAGACGTCAAGCGTCGAAGCCGTCGTCAATTCCAGGCTCGTGACATTGAGGTCGCCGATCGACGGGAAGATTTCAGCGGGGGCCAGTCTGGCAGGCGATTTAGGCATCGTCGGCGAGGGCACTTTCATCCTTCGTGTCGTCAATCCGCGCGGAGACCGCGTGCGGCTCGATGATCTACGCAGTCAGATGTCTCGCCTCGAAAACGAAAGGCCGAGCCTCGTTTCGAAGATAGCTTCAGCCCAGGCGGCGCAGAAGGATCTGGCGCGTCAGGCGGCCCTGTTCACAGCGGGGCGCATCCGTCAGCTCGAGGCGCGCATCGCAGAAATCCAAACATCAATCGAAGCCGCCGCAGCGCGTCGCGAGGAGGCGGCGGCCGCGGTGGAACGAGCTTCATCGCTTATCAAATCGGGCAGCGTTTCGTCTGTCGAGCTTGGGCGCTTGACGCGGGATCAAACCATTGCCCAGCAAACCGAAATCGGCGCGCGCCGCCGCCTGGATGCAACCCAGGTTGAGCTCACCGCCGCGCGCGAGGGCACGTTCCTCGGCGACAGCTACAACGATCGTCCGAGCTCGGTGCAGCGTGAGGAGGAAATGCGGCAGCGGGCTGAAGGGCTCACCGCGGACGTAGCGCATGCTGATGCGCAAATCTCGTGGCTCGTCGGCGAGATTGAATCCGAACGATCTCGTTACATCAGCCGCTCCGAGGCGGACATCAAATTCCCCATCGCCGGCCGAATATGGGAGGTCATGACGGCGCCTGGAGAGGACGTCCGGGCCGGACAACCGCTCGTCCGTCTACTCGATTGTTCCGGTGCCGTGGTGACGGCGAACGTCACTGAGAGCGTGTATAACGGGCTGAAACTGGGATCTCTCGCACATTTCCGGCCGAGCGCCGGCGGGCCCGAATTGGCTGGCACCGTCGTCAATCTCACCGGCTCCGCAGGGGCCGCAGCGAACCTCGCCATTAATCCCGATGCGCTGAGCAAGGAACCGTATCGCGCGACGATTTCTGTCCCCGACCTCAACGATGGCTCCAACGATTGTCCGGTCGGGCGAACCGGACGCGTCATCTTCTCGGCAGACACGGCGAGAAAGCCATGATCGCCGCGCTGACGCCGGGCCTTATTGCGCTCGGGTTCTGCGTTGCCGTCCTTCCCTGGCTCAGGCACGAAAACTCCGCGGCGCGTTCGCTGATGATTTCAATCGTGTTGCTGCTCATGCTCCGTTATTTTGGATGGCGCATGACGGCAACGGTCCCGCCCGTCGGCTGGACCGCCGATTTCGCCGTGGGATTTCTGTTCCTCATCGTCGAGGCTGCATCGCTTGCAGCGGGTGCACTGTCGCTGGTATTTCTCAGCCGCACGACCGATCGTACGCCGCAAGTCGAAGCCAACGGGCGGTGGCTTGCCGGGCGGCAAGCTCCGCTGATCGACGTATTCGTTTGCACCTACAACGAGGAAACGTCGATCCTGGAGCGCACAATCATCGGCGCCACGGGAATGAACTATCCCAACTACCGTGTCTGGGTTCTGGACGACGGGCGGCGTGACTGGCTCGAAAAGCTTGCCGGCCAGCTCGGCTGCCGCTATCTGGCGCGCCCCGACAACACCGACGCCAAGGCTGGCAACATCAATCACGCCCTGCGGCATGTGGCGGAGCTCGCCGATCCCCCTGACTTCATTTCGATCCTCGACGCCGATTTCGTTCCGATGCCCGAATTCCTCGCCCGCGCGATGTGCTTGTTCGGCGATCAGCGCGTAGGCGTGGTGCAAACGCCTCAGCATTTCATCAATGCGGATCCGATCCAAACCAACCTGGCCGCGACCAAGGTCTGGCCGGACGAGCAGCGTTTCTTCTTCGATATTCTGATGCCATCGAAAGACGCTTGGGGCGTGGCTTTTTGTTGCGGCACGTCGTCGGTCATCAGATTCTCATCCCTCGTGAAAATTGGCGGCTTTCCGACCGACTCCGTGACGGAGGACTACTTGCTGACGCTGCGGCTGAAGGAAATTGGCGCGGGCACGGTGTACCTGAACGAACGTCTGACCTTGGGGCTGGCCCCGGAGGGCCTCAAGGAGTACATCACCCAGCGCAGCCGATGGTGTCTTGGCTTCATGCAGATCTTTCGCGGGCGAAGTGGCCCTTTTTCCCGAAGATCGCAGCTGGATGTTATCGACAGGCTGTCTCTCATCGAAGCATTCATGAGTTGGACCTCGACCTATGTCGTCAAGGTATTCGGTCTCGTCGTTCCGAGCCTTTATCTTCTCTTCGGCGTCAAAGCCGTCCAGGCGGATCTTTTCGAACTCCTCGGATATTTCCTACCCTTCTATGTCTGGTATTCGCTCACCATGGCCTGGATTTCCCGCGGACGCTCCATGGCGGTGATGTCGGATGTCGCTCAATACATTGCACTGCCGGCGGTTCTCAAGGCCGTGGCGGCGGGGCTGCTCAAGACGCAGGGGCACAAATTCAAGGTCACCGCAAAGGGCGGGGATCGCGATCAACGCTTCATCGAGTGGCCACTGCTCAGGGTATACGGCACCGCACTGGCGATTACGCTCGCGGGTATCGTCTATGCGTTCGTGCTTCATGTGCAAGGCGACATGATCGCCTATGGCAGCCTGGCGCTCGCCTGGAGTTTGTACAACGCGATCATTCTGATGATCGTCTGCTTGGTGTCGATCGAGCAGCCGCGGCGACGGAAGGCCGAGCGGTTCGAGCGAGATGAGCCGGTTCTTTTCAATCTCGGTGGCCGGCAGTTCATCTACCGTTTGGCAGACATGTCGATCACGGGCGCCCGCTTCGTGAGCGACAAGCCACCGCCAGTCGGGACCGCGGTTCATTGCACCCTCCAGGAAAGAAAAGTAGCTGCCCTGGTCGTGCGACGAACTGGGGATGGATTTGCGGTCCGGTTTGATGAAACCCTGAACACGCGCATCGATCTCATTCGCGCTTTCTATTCCGGTGACTACGTCAGTGCATTCACCGGCATACGCGCCGCTCCCGTCGGCAAAGCATTATTAATGCGGATCTTCGGGTGACTACGTCTACCACCGGCGGCAGGTAGAAGGGTTGGACAACATGGCTGTCCTAGCAGGCCTCATTTCCTCACAGCGAGGAGATTCGTAGCAAGGAGCATCGTATCCGAGTGCGGCGACTGAGAGCGCCCCGGCAAATCGAGCCTTCTGATACCCAATGCGATAACCGCCGAAGCTGAGCAATATTGAGCTGCGAATCGTCGTTGAGAGCACGTAGTTTTTTTGGGGGCGTCATGCCAAAGAGCGCGAAGAGATACGTAGCGCTGTTGGGAGGAAGGGATGATCACCGAGCGAAGACAGCCAACCCTTTGGCCCCGGAGTCTCGAAGACGAACTGCGAATGGAGCGCGCCCTCCACTCTCTCGAAAAGGAGACCAAGGACTTGAAAGAATTGGTCGTCCGTCTTTCGGAAACCCTCCTTCGACATGTTTGTCAAAGCGCAGCACTAAGATCGCTGAAGAATAGCGCTGAGCGGAACACTCAAGGTCGGACCGATCCATACTGAGCACGTCACCGTCCCTGCCAAGCCGAGCGCTGCAATCGGTTATTCTCAACCAACGCCCACGTCCAGGCTTTCGGCGCTCGATCGTTCCGGGTAGGGCGCGTTCCTACGTAGGCGCCCGCAATTCGCTGTGAAACCAAGCCAAGGTACGGGCCGATCTCATCGGGTCGACCAGATCGACCGCGATCTGATCGACGAAATCGCAAGCGGAACATTCGAAGGTACGAATGTCAAAACCGGCGGAGCCGGGCGTGATGCGCGCCAGCATCATTGTCGTCTGGCATTTAGGACAAGGCGTTCGTTGAATGGTCATGAGGCTTGCCTGGATCCGGCGGGAGCGCAATACTCTCTGTCATCGATGGATGCCAATGGGAGCGGTGATGGAACATGATGGAACGGCAAGCTCTGCTGCCACCGGTCAATATTGACCACCAGCCAAACTAAGGCCCGCTATCCCAAATGTGAACTTTCACAGATAGAATCATTTTTCATCGGCAACCTGCACTGTATCGTCCGGTTTCGCGACCGCGGGGTCGAGATCGAGTTCGAGGTCCGCGGACGGCCCGCCACGGTCGGCACGTCAATACGCTTGCCATTCCGTTCGGCCGGCAAGAAGCCCGCCGTCCGGCCACAGCTTTGACAAACGCTTGACGTAGATCAATCGCCTTGCTGCGGAGTGAGCCGACCTCGTTGGGGGCCAACGACAAGGTGTCGAGCATGCGCGTCACCGGCAGGCTGCTGTTCGTTCTGATCATCTCCTACGCCTCGCTCGGGGCGATGTCGCAGGAGCGCGCCGATCAACCCACCGCCGACAACGAAATCCGCATCGGCAATGTCATGCCGTATTCGGGACCGCTCTCCGAGTTCGGCGCCATTGGCCAGGCGGAAGCCGCCTATTTCGACATGGTCAACGCGCGCGGCGGCATCAACGGCCGCAAGATCCGCTTTATCACCCGCGACGACAATTCTGATCCGAACAGCGCGCTGGAGCTGACGCGCAATCTCGTCGAGAAAGACGACGTGCATTTGATGTTCGGCTCGTTCGGCACGCCGGGCAATATCGCCGCGCGCTGGTATCTGAACGAGAAGAAGATTCCGCAGCTGTTCGTCGCCTCCGGCGACGAGGAGCTGAGCCAGGCCAAGGCGTTTCCCTGGACCATGGGCTGGCAGCCGTCGTTCCGGTCGGAGGGGCGCATCTACGCCAACTATCTCCAGGCCTATTATCCCAGGAAGAAGATCGTGGTGCTCTGGCAGAACGACCAGTTCGGGCGTGCGCTTCTCAAGGGCATGGAGGAAGGCCTTGGCGATCTGAACCGTCTCGTCCTCGTCGACATCGCCTTCGACATTGCCGACGAGCATCTCGACGGACACGTCTCGATCCTCAAGCGCGCCGGTGCCGATATTTTTGTCTTTCTCGGCGTGCCGTCGACGGCGTCCAAGGTGATCAAGTTGGCGGCGGCACTGAAATGGCGCCCGGTCTTTATCGTCAACGACGCCTCCGCCTCGATTGCCAACGCGATGGCGCCGGCAGGCCTAGAGAATTCCTCCGGCGTGATCTCGGCGGCCTTCCTGAAGGATCCTAGCGATCCCGCATGGAAGGACGATCCCGCCATGAAGGACTGGTTCGCCTTCATGGACAAATACCATCACGACGAAAGCACCAACAGCAGCGCGGCGCTCTATGGCTATGCCGCGGCCGAGGCGCTGACGCAGGTGCTGAAGCAATGCGGCGATGACCTCTCGCGCGAGAACATCATGCGTCAGGCGGCTTCGCTGAGGAATTATCAACCCTCGGTCGCGCTGCCCAACATCAGGATGAACACCTCGCCGAACAGCTACCTGCCGATCAGGCAGATGCGGCTGGTCCAGTTCGACGGCCGCTCCTGGCAACCCTTCGGCGATGTGATCGAGACGGCCTTCACGGAAGGCGCGGCGCGGTGAGCTGACTCGGGCAGGGCAGTTGCCCGCTTGAGGGAGCGTCGGCGTTTATCGCATCGAAGGGAGAGGTGCGCTCCCTCCCCCGCTTGCGGGGGAGGGTTGGGGAGACGGTGCATCCGCAATCGAGAGCCCCCAAGAGGAGAAAGCCCTCACCCGGCGCGCGGGACGATGCTTCGCATCGCCCGGACGGCGCCGACCTCTCACGCAAGCGGGAGAGGCGACGCACCTGCGTGTTGGCAGAATCCGGGCACGCCCGGACTGAATTCGGCTTCTCACGCCGGCTTCAACTCCCGCGCAACCCCATTTTATGGTGGTCGCGGTCGGCGGCTTTTCGTTTCATCACGGATGTTTAAGATCGGCACGAACCTGCATTCACTCCGCCGGGAGATCCACCAAATGACCGAGACCATCCGTATCAAGCGCTTCAATGCGCGCCCCGTCATCGTGCCGATGAACCTCCCGCTCAAGACCTCGACCGGGGCTGTCGCAAAAGCGCCGCTGGTGCTGATCGACTGCGAGACCGACGTGGGCGTGCGGGGGCACGCCTATCTGTTCTCGATCACGCCCTCGGCCTTGAAGCCGTTGGCGGCGATGGTCGCGGAAATGTCAGAGCTGCTTGCGGGCGACGAGCTGCTGCCGTTCGAGATCGAGCGCAAGCTGACCCAGCGCTTCACCCTGCTCGGCCTCGCCGGCCTGCAGCGGCTGGCGCAATCCGGCATCGACATGGCGGCCTGGGACGCGTTGGCACGCGCACGCGGCCTGCCGCTGGCGCGGCTGCTCGGCGGCGCGCCAAAACCGGTCAGGGCCTACAATTCGAAGGGGCTCGGCATCATGCCGGCGGATGCCGCGGTGGAGGAAGCCCACAAACTGCTGGCCGAGGGCTTTCAGGCCGCAAAGATCCGCGTCGGCCGCCCCGATGCACGGGAAGACCTGAAGGTGGTGCGCGCGGTGCGCAAGGCCGTCGGCGACGACGTGACCTTGATGTGCGACTACAACCAGGCGCTGACGGTGACCGAGGCGATCCGCCGCGGCGAGATGCTCGACGACGAGGGGCTGACCTGGATCGAGGAGCCGATCCGTCACGACGATTATGAGGGCAACGGCCGTATCGCGGACGCGCTGCGCACGCCGGTCCAGATCGGCGAGAATTTCGACAGCGCGTTCGCGATGCAATCCGCGCTCTCCGCCGAGGCCTGCGACTTCGTGATGCCCGACGTGCAGCGCATCGGCGGCGTCACCGGCTGGCTGCGCGCCGCCGCACTGGCGCATGCCGCCGGCGTCGAGATGTCGACGCATCTGTTCTCGGAAGTCAGCGCGCATCTTTTGTGCGTAACGCCCACCGCGCACTGGCTCGAATATGTCGACTGGGCCGACGCGGTGCTTTCAACGCGGCTGATCGTCAAGGACGGCTTTGCCCTGCCGGGCGAGGAGCCCGGCAACGGAATTGTGTGGGACGAGGCGGCGGTGAAGAAGTATCTCGTGAGCTAATCGTTGAAAGCGATGCCCTTCGCGGCCTCGCCCGGAGCGCCGGGCTCGGCAATTCCCGCGCAATTGGCCTGCGGCTTTTGTCCGGCGAGCATGCCGCGGAAGAACGCGAGCGCATCCGGGAAGGCCGCGTTCAGGCCGCCATTGTGCGTCGCGCCGGGATAAGTCTTCCAGACCACCTCGTTGCCGGCCGCGCACAGCGCCGCGACTTCGGCATATTGCCGTGTCGAGACCAGCGTGGAATCGGCAAGACCGGTCCCGAGCAGCACCGGCACCTTCAGCCGCACGGCCTTCATGTCCGTGATCGGCGTCAACCGCGCCAGCACATTGGCGATGGGCTCGACATAGACGTTCTCGGCGGTAATGCCGTCCTTGCGCGCGACCTCGCGCATCTCAGGCGTGCAGCTTTCACGCGCCGCTTTCAGGACCGGCTTGCCCTTGTCGGAGACGAGATCGTCGGCGGACGGCGCACCATCCGGCAGCGAGCCGCCGAGCATCATCAGCGACGTATAGATCGGCGAAGCGATCGCGGTCGTCTGCGGCGGCTTATAGGGGCCATCGGGGAACGTGGACACCAGGCCCGTCGCCACGGTGGCGATCAGCGGCACGTCGGGCGCGTAGCTTTCCGCGATCACGGTCGCGCCGATTGCGGCGCCCGAGCCTTGCGATTGTCCGGTGACGAAAACCTTTGAAGCGAGCTTGTCGCGATACGCGGCGAGCGCAGCACGCGCGCCGTCGAGCACGGAGCGCCCTTCCGCCTCCCAGATCAGATACGGATGCGGCCCCGCGCCGCCGAGCCCCTGATAATCGGTCGCCACCACCGCAAACCCGTTCTCGAGCCAGCGCTGGATGTAGGTGGCATCGCGCGGCTTGTGCCCGGTCCAGGACGGCGCACAGGAATCCGACACGCCGAGCGTGCCGTGCGCCCACGCGACCAGCGGCCAGCCTCCGGCCGGCGGCTCGCCCTTGGGCAGATAGACCGTACCGCTCACCGGCACGATACCGGCGTGCCAGCGCACATCCGTGGATGTGTAGAGGATGCGCTCGGCGACACCGGCGCTCGTGATCTCCGGCTGCGCAAGCATCGCCTCCCTGCGCAGCATCACGCCGGGGCTTTCTGGGAGGGCTTGGGGCCAGCGATAAAAGCCGGACAGGTCCTGATCGCCGACTTTCGGTCCCACCGGCAGCGACGAATCCGCGTGGGCTTGCGCCATCGCGAGGCCTGTGACGACGGCGAGCGCCATCACGAATTTCGGACTCGGGGTTTTGAACATCGGCGTCTCCAGTTCCCTTGCAGTGTGCCGCATTTTTGTTGGCGGGTTGATTGCCGCAGCAATGCACTTTCCGCGTCGATTATGGAGACGATCGTGCGCGGGTCCAAGTCTATTTGAGGCAAGTCTATTTCAGGCAAGTTTTTTGCAGACACGTCTTTTCGGACACGTCTGTTCAGAGATGGGCAGATGCCGGTCTGCGTAGCTACCAGGTCTCCGCGCCGGGGATTTTCTTGCGCACCGCCCGGCGCTGGATCCAGATGCAACGGCGCACGGCCGTATTGGAGCGGCCGACCGCGGATATTCCTTGGCCGGCCTGCAGCAGTGGCGCCACGTTTTCGCGCAGCGCGCGGCAGCGCTGGAGCTCAGCCTGCCAGTCGATGATGGCTGCGTCGGCCCGCGACGCCATCAGCGACAATATCGCCACGGCAAGACAGCTCCCTCGCATGGTGCGCATTCCCTTCACCGTGATGTGGCCGGATCGCGCCAGGCGGCATCGTGGCCCGGATGTCATCCGAGCTAATGACACTGCAAGACGATAACTCAACTTGACGCCGGCGGCGAGAGCTTGCCGGTTACGTCCCGCGGCATCCGACAGCCTGATCCAACGCATCTGTGATGCAGCTGTGAGCTCTGATCGCGCGATCCTGAAAAATCAGCGAAGCGATCAATGGTATGACAACCAGCATTCAAAACGCCAGCCGGCAAACAACGAGGTGAACATGATCCTTCCCAGGAAGTTTTTGGCCAGCGCCGGGTCACGACCGATTGCGCGACGCCCCCATCTTGCCGTGATGACCGCAGCGCTGTTTTTCGCCGCAACGTTCTGGCCAGCGGGACCTGCGCGCGCTGCCGCAAATGATGCCGAGGCGCGAGCCATCTTCGACAAGTTCATTGCCGCGCAGAATGCGCATAGCGCAAACGATGTGAAGGCCATGCTCTGGAATTCGCCGAGCACGCTGTTGTTTGCGAGAGGGATCGAGACCAGAGGCCGTGATCCGATCGCCGACCGCTTCAAGGCGTATTACGAAGGCACCTGGCACCTCGAACCCGACATGTCGAAATTCCACGTCGCCGTGATCTCGAACGAGGTCATGCAGGTCCTCGTGCCGATCGTCTTTACGCGCGGCCTTCCGGGCAAGCCGCCACAACAGAACACGTTTCTGATCAGCCAGACCTACGTTCAGGATGCGGACGGCTGGCACGTCGCCTCCATCCTTCCGGTCGCGAATACGGAACTGAAATAGGGGGATTTAGCGGCGGTATGTCGGCTAAGGAGGCTGCCGCTCCAGTCCGTCTCCGCTCTTCGAGCTACGCCGGACACGCTTCGCCGCAATCAGATTGGTGGCTTGCCGAGCCGTAGCTCGCGGCGGGAGCCCGCCTGCGCCCCTTGGGCTTCGGCGTGGCATCCTTCACTCGGCTATCGCGAGCGAAGGATGGTGGGCGCGACAGGGATCGAACCTGTGACCCCTACCATGTCAAGGTAGTGCTCTCCCGCTGAGCTACGCGCCCTAGATGTCGTCTAGATCGGGTCGGGTCCCTATAACGGCTCAGGGGAGCCGGTGCAAGGACGGAAGGCGGCCGATTTAGGCCGCCAGCATCTTGTTCACTTCGCTGACCAATTCGCGCAAATGCACAGGCTTGGACAGCACCTTGGCGTTCTTGGGGGCGTCCGAATCCGAGTTCAGGGCGACCGCGGCGAAGCCGGTGATGAACATGATCTTGATGTCGGGGTCGAGTTCCGAGGCCCGGCGGGCGAGCTCGATGCCGTCCATCTCCGGCATCACGATGTCTGTGAGCAGCATTTCGAACGGCTCTTCCCGCAGCCGCTGATAGGCGGCCATGCCGTTATCGTGGGACGAGACCTGAAAACCGGCGTTTTCCAGCGCCTTGACCAGGAAACGGCGCATGTCGTTGTCGTCTTCGGCGAGCAGGATCTTTGGCATGGCGGAAATGTCGAATCCCCAGAGGATATCAGCAGAGGTCACTAAGCCCGACGGAGGGTAAATTTGGGGTGAAAATCTTTACCCTCAGCCGGCCGTGCTTGCCGGCCCCTTGTGAACCTGAAAGCAGTTCGAAGCAATCGAGCCGTACTTGCCGGTCCCCACCTCGCTGCCCGCAGGGTTAAGACATGTTCCAGCACAGATCTCATCTTTTCGCTTGGCAGGATGGTTGCGATTCCGGACAATGACGACACATAAGAGCCGCCCGATCGGCCGAATCAATGCGTTGAGGCCGGTGCCGGGCTTGTTGGATCGTGCGGCGCCAAGGGTGAAGCCTGATACCAACGGGCAAAGCCTGATTGCCAAGGGACGAAGCCTGACACCAAGGGACGAAGCCTGAGAAGATGACCCGGTTTGACGGCGACAAGTCGCCAGCCTTCGAGATCGTTGAGCCCGCGCAATGGCGCGCGCCTGTTATCTTCAACTCGCCCCATTCCGGCTCGACCTATCCGGACGAATTTCTCAGCGCCTCCAGGATCGACCTGCCGACGCTGCGGCGTTCCGAAGATTCCTTCATGGACGAGCTGATCGGCCATCTCAGCGAGCGCGGCTTTCCGACCGTGCGGGTCAACTTTCCGCGCTCCTATGTCGACGTCAACCGCGAGCCCTACGAGCTCGATCCCCGGATGTTCACCGGGCGCCTGCCGAGCTTTGCCAACACCCGCTCGATGCGGGTTGCCGGCGGACTTGGCACCATTCCGCGCGTGGTCGGCGACGGCCAGGAGATCTATCGCGAGCGCATCCTGGTCGACGACGCGCTGGGGCGGATCGAGACGTTGTACAAGCCCTATCATCGCGCGCTGCGCCGGCTGATCAACAGGGTGCACCAGATGTTCGGCACCGTCGTGCTGGTCGACTGCCATTCGATGCCCTCGGTCGGCGTCTCCCGCGACGAGCCGCGCCGGCCCGACATCGTGATCGGCGACCGCTACGGCACGAGCTGCACGCCGCTATTGCCCGACCGGGTCGAGGAGACCATGGCCGGCCTCGGCTATTCGATCGGCCGCAACAAGCCCTATGCCGGCGGCTTCATCACCGAGCATTACGGCAACCCGGCCAGTGGCCTGCACGCCGTGCAGCTCGAGCTCAACCGCGCAATCTACATGGACGAGCGGCGGCGCGAGCGCAGTCCACGCTTTGCGCAAGTGGCGTCGGACTTCGGCGTGCTCGCCGACGTGCTGGCGACTACGATCCCGTTCGGCGATCTCGGCCCGTTCCAGGCCGCGGCGGAATAGGCGCAACGTTTTTCTTCTAACGATTGTGTTGGGTGCGATCAGCGCGAACGCGTTTCGCGGCGCGCATTGAAATGAAAGCCGATGCTGAGAGAAAGCAGAGGCTGAAAGAAAAAAGGGCCGCTTCTAATGAAGAAGCGGCCCAAGTCTAGGGAGGAAACGCCCAAGGAGGGCAGCAGTAACGCGAGAAGCGCTACCGCACCGCAACAATATGCGGCCGCGACGCACAAAGTGCAAGGGCTTTCGAGCGATTTCCCATGCAATGAGGACATAGCTCGGTTGCTTCCAGAGAAACCCAGATTCAGTTCCTTTGATAAGGAAATTCAATGGGTTGATAGTCATTTGCATACGAACAAGGCAGGCCCGGAACTAAGGTTTCAACTCAATGATCGATATTTGCCCAGCGGGTGTCTTCGACGAGGCGAATGCTTCCCGCATCCAAAATACCAGGGTGCAAAAGCAAGACAGCGCTGCACGATTCTTCCGATTTGAGCTAGGCAGGAGTGAGCTTCACCCGACTTTCGCTTTTTGAGGATACGCCGTGACGGTGATCGATTTCTCCGCCTTCATCGGACGGCTCGCCACCGCCTCCGGCGAAACCATCCTGCCATTCTTCCGCACCTCGCTGTCGATCGAGGACAAGAGCAAGACTAGGGAATTCGACCCCGTGACCGAGGCCGATCGCGCTGCGGAGGCGGTGATGCGGCGTCTGATCAAGGCCAACTTTCCCCAGCACGGCATCGTCGGCGAGGAATTCGGCAACGAGCGCGAGGATTCGGACTATGTCTGGGTGCTCGACCCCATCGACGGCACCAAATCCTTCATCGGCGGCTTTCCGATCTGGGGCACCCTGATCGCGCTCCTGCACAAGGGCACGCCGGTCTACGGCATGATGCACCAGCCCTTCATCGGCGAACGCTTTTCCGGCGACAGCGGCTCCGCTCATTATAAAGGCCCCTCCGGCGAGCGCCGGCTCCAGGTCCGGCGCTGTGCTTCGCTGTCGGAGGCGACGACCTACACCACCAGCCCGCTGCTGATGAACGAGCGCGACCGCGCCATCTTCGGCCGCATCGAGCAGGGCGCGCGGCTGTCGCGCTATGGCGGCGACTGCTACTCCTATTGCATGCTGGCGGCAGGTCACGTCGATCTCGTGGTTGAGACCGAGCTGAAGCCTTACGACATCGCAGCCCTGATCCCGATCGTGACCGGCGCCGGCGGCGTCGTCACCACCTGGGAAGGCAAGCCGGCGCAGGGCGGCGGCCGTATCGTCGCGGCCGGCGACGCCAGGGTTCACGAAGAAGCACTGAAACTGCTCAACGGATAGGCGATCTATTGTTTGCGCATGATCCTCTCGGAAAACCGCTGCACACTTTTCCGGATCATGCTTCAGGGAGCCTGCATGAAAACCCGGCGTAGGCTCCTCCTCGCATTCCTGCTTCTGTTTCCGACGCTCGCCTCCGCCCAGAATTTCCCGGCCAGGCCGATCAAGCTGATCGTGCCGTTCCCGGCCGGCGGCCCCAACGACATCATCGCGCGGGTGATCGGCCAGCGTATGTCGGAGCTGTCAGGGCAGCCGGTTCTGATCGACAATCGCGGCGGCCAGGGCGGCGTGCTCGGCACCGATGCCGTCTCCAAGGCTGCACCCGACGGCTACACCATCGCGATCTCCAGCGCCGGCGCGTTGGCGATCAGCCCGAGCATGGAAAGGGTCGCCTACGATACGCTCAACGACCTCACACCAGTGACGCTGGTGGCGACCGTGCCGGAAATGCTCGTTGTCGCCACCAACGTTCCCGCAAAGGACATCGCGGAATTGATCGCGCTCGCCAAGGCGCAGCCCGGAAAGCTCAACTTCGCCTCCTCCGGCCCCGGCAGCCTGCCGCATCTCGCCGGCGAATTGTTCAAGCTGACGGCGAAGATCGGCATCGTGCACGTGCCCTATCGCGGCGCGGCGCCCGCCGTGAACGATCTGCTGGGCCAGCAGGTGCAGATGACGTTCCTGGATCTCCCCGTGCTGCTGCCGCAGGTCAAGGCGGGCGCCCTGCGGCCGATCGCGGTGGGCTCCGCCGAGCGTTCGCCGACGGCGCCTGACGTGCCGACCACGGCGGAAGCCGGCTTTGCCGATCTGCGCATCGAGAACTGGTACGGCATGGTGGCGCCGAAGGGCACGCCGAAGGAGATCGTCGCGGCGCTGCATGCCCTCGCCACGAAGGCGATGGCGGATCCCGCGGTGAAGGAAAAGCTCGCCGCCCAGGGCGCGACGCTTGTCGGCGATGAGCCGGAGCATTTTCGCAGCTTCATCGCGGACGAGACCAAGAAATGGGCGAAGGTGATCAAGGACGCTGGCGTGGAGACCGCGAGGTAGCGCAGAGCTCACACTGCCGCAGACCGCAAATGCTCCACCAGCATCTTTGCCGGGCGCGGCAGCGTCTTGAAGCTTCGCGCGCAGATCACGAGTTTGCGGTTGGCCCAGGTATCGCGCAGGCGGACCATGGCAAGCGGCATCAGTTTCGCGCAGCGGCGGGCCGCGGCTTCGGGCACCAGGGCAACGCCGACATCGGCGGCGACCATCTGGCAGATCGCGTCGAAATCGCGCAGGCGTGCGCGGTAATGCGGCCGCATGCCGAGCCGAGCGGCGTGCTTCGAAATATGCACCTGAAGCGCGGTGGCGCTGGTGAGCCCGACGAAGTCGCAAGCGCCCGCCTCCTGGAAATCGATCGCGCGGCGGCCGGCGAACGGGCCGCGCCTGGACGTCACCAGCGTCAGGCGATCCTCGCTGAAGGCGAATCGCTCGATATGATCGGGCAGCGCGTGCTCGGCTGCGAAGCCGAGATCGGCCGCGCCCGCAGTGATCGCGGCCGCGATGTCGGTGCTCTCGCGCTCCTCGATGTCGATGGCGACGTCGCGATGCTCGCGCAGGAAGCCGGCAAGCGCCTTCGGCAGATGCTCCGAGAGGCCGGAGGTATTCGCGAGGAAATGCACGCTCGCGCGCACGCCGCTGGCAAAGCCGGCGAGATCGCCCCGCATGGCGTCGATCTGGTGAATGACGAGACGGGCGTGATCGAGCAGGCTCTCGCCGGCCGAGGTCAACTCAACGCCGCGGCGCCCGCGCTTGAGCAGCGCGACGCCGAGCGCATCCTCCAGCCCCTTGATGCGCGCGCTGGCTGAGGCTAGCGCCAGATGCGACCGCTCCGCGCCGCGGGTGATGCTGCGCTGGTCGGCGACCGCGATAAACAGCTGGAGGTCGACGAGGTCGAAGCGCATCCCGGGTCCCTCCAGCCTTCGCTCCAGACGAAGGCTTTCTCCGTAAGCTACAGATTGTGCCGACGCGCGGCATCGGTCAATGTGCAGATATGATCGACCCGCTCCTCATTCTCATCGCCGCCATCTTCCTGCTCGCCGGCTTCGTCAAGGGCGTGGTCGGGCTTGGCCTGCCGACGGTGTCCATGGGACTGCTCGCCGTGAGCATGGCGCCGAGCCGCGCGATCGCCATCGTGATCGTGCCCGCCATCGTCACCAACATCTGGCAGACTTTCGTCGGCCCCCATTTGCGCGACATCCTGCGGCGGCTGTGGCCGCTGATGATCGGCACCGTGATCGGGTGCTGGCTCAATGCCGGCGCGCTCACCGGCCCGCATGCGCGCTACGGCACGATCGTGCTCGGCGTCCTGCTCGTCATCTACGCGATCATCGGGCTGAACAAATTCCAGTTTCACGTTGCGCCAAAGAACGAGAAATGGGTCGGTGGCGTCGTCGGTGTGGTCACCGGCGTGATCTCGGCCTCGACCGGCGTGCAGGTGATCCCCTCGATGCCGTTCATGCAGGCGATCGGCATGGAGAAGGACGAGCTGGTGCAGGCGCTCGGCGTGTTCTTCACGACGGCGACATTGGCGCTCGCCTTCAACCTCACCGCGGGCGGATTGCTGACGCCGGCCAATGCGGTGCCGGGCGCCGTCGGCATGGCGTGCGCGTTTGCCGGCATGTACATCGGCCAAACGGTGCGGGCGCGGATGCCGGCGGAAGCGTTTCGCCGCTGGTTCCTGATCGCGATGATCCTGCTCGGCCTCTATCTCGCCGGCAGCGCGCTGCTGAAGGAATTCGCGTAAAAGAAGTTACCGCGTCTCCAGCATGGCGACGCGGACGCCGAGATAGATGAAGAGGCCGCCGAGGGCACGGTTGACCCAGGCGATCGCGCCTTCGGAGCTCCGCAGGCGGTGGGCGGCCCTTGCCGCGAACGCCGCCAGCACCAGGCACCACAGCGTTCCCGTGCAGATGAAGATCAGGCCGAGCGTCAGGAAGGCGAGCGGCTTGTGCGCCGAGTCGGCTGCGACGAATTGCGGCAGGAAGGCCAGGAAGAACAGCGCGACCTTGGGATTGAGCGCGTTGGTGAAGACGCCCTGGAGGAATACCCTCCGCAGCGAGCTCTGCACCGGCTCGTCGATGGCCGAGGCCGGCACCGGGCGCGACCACAGCATCTGAAGCCCGGTCACGACGAGATAGGCCGCTCCAACCAGCTTCAGGATCGAGAACGCGGTCGATGAGGCCATCAGCAGGGCCGAAAGCCCGATCGCGGCGCCCGCGACATGGAAAAAGCAGCCGCAACTGATGCCCAGCGCGGCCGCGGCGCCACCTCGCCAGCCCAGCTGCATGCTGCGGCCGATCACATAGACCGTATCGGGCCCCGGCGTGATGTTGAGCAGCACGCCCGACAGGACGAAGAGCCAGATTTCGTGAATGCCCAGCATGTGTGACGTACCTCCGCCGCCCAACCGTGGCCCAAGAGGCCGGCTTAGTGGGTTCGCTCGTCCCCGTCCACTGCCGGGATTGCCGAGGATTTACCTCGAATTTGCAATGCGGTTCGTACTTTCGCTCGGCCTCATCTGCTCTATAAGGAACGGGTTCTTTGAACGCGGGATTCGAGGCGACGGCCACGCCGTGGCCGGTCCTCGATCTCTTCCAAGTCTCTTGCAAGTCTCTTGGAGCTCCGGAATATGGAAAGACGTCTGGCTGCCATTGTCTGCGCCGATGTCGCCGGCTATTCGCGCATGATGGGCACCGATGAGGCCGGCACCCATGCCGCCTTCAAGGCCCATCGCAGCGCGATCCACCCCATCATCCTCAATCACGGCGGCCGCGTCGTCAAAAACACCGGCGACGGCTTCCTGCTGGAATTCCCCTCGATCGTCGGCGCCACCGAGGCCGCGATCGCGATGCAGACGCTGATGGCGGAGCGCAATCACCATCTGCCCGCCGATCGCGCCATGCAGTTCCGCCTCGGGATCCATATGGGTGATGTCATCGCCGACGAGGACGAGGTCTTCGGTGACGATGTCAACATTGCCGTCCGCCTCGAAGCCGTGGCGAGCCCCGGCGGCTTCGCGATCTCGGCCAAGGCCTACAAGGAGGCCGGCAAGCATCTCACCGTGCCGCTGGTCGATGCCGGCAACCACCGCTTCAAGAACATCAAGGATCCGATCGGGGTCTGGACCTGGACGCCTGAGGGTGCACCGGCGCTTGCGCCCGCGCTGAGGGAGGCATCCGCCCTCTCGCAGCAGTACCGCACCGCGATCGTCGGCGTGCTGCCTTTTGCCAATCTCAGCGACGCCCAGGACGAGTATTTCTCCGATGGCCTGACCGAAGATTTGATTCACGCGCTGTCGCTGCAATCCTTCTATCGCGTGCTGAGCCGCAACTCGACGTTCGTGTTCAAGGGCAACAACGTCAGCACCCGCCTGATCGCGCGGGAGATCGACGCTAGCTATCTGATCCAGGGTTCGGTGCGGCGTGCCGGAGCCAAGATCCGCGTCACCGCAGAGCTGATCGCGCCGGAGACCGGCGAGCAGCTCTGGACTGGCCGCTACGACCGCGACATCGGCGATCTCTTCGCGATGCAGGACGAGATCACCACCAACCTGTCCGCCGCCATCGCCACCGAGATCGTCCGGGCCGAGGCCTCGGCGCCGGCGCGGCTGTCGACCGACGTCACCGCCTGGGACCGCTTCCTCAAAGGGCTGTCGCACTATTATCGGCAAACCAAGGAAGACCTGGCCATCGCCGTCGACCTGTTCCGGGAGGCCATCAGGCTCGAGCCCAAGCTGTCGATTGCGCATGCCTATCTCGCCACGATCCAGATCCAGAGTATCCATTTCGGCTGGGTCAAGGGCACGCGCGAGATGTGGGCCGAGGCGATGAAGCTTGCCGAAACCAGCGTCCGGCTCGACCCGCGCTCGTCATTTGCGTTCTCGATCCTGTCCTGGACCCACGCGCTGGAGGGCCATTACGAGGCCGCGATGGATGCCGCCAAACGCGCCGTCGCGCTCAACCCCTACGACAACGGCGCGCGCGGCGTGCTCGGCATCTGCCATTTCGCCGTCGGCGAGCACCGCGAGGCGATCGAGCTGTTCTCGATGGCCGCACAGCGCGACAACAGCGATCCGCGCTACCAATGGGCCGCACTGAACGCCTTCAGCCATTATTTGCTGGGCCAATATGACGCGACCCTGTCATGGGCTCGAGAGCAACTCTACATCAACCCGAACCATTTGCAGGCGCTGGCAATCCGCGCCGCGGCGCTGGCGCAATTGGGGCGGGGCGACGAGGCGATCGAGGCGACCCGCGTGCTCATGGCTAATTACCCGACACTCAATGTCGACCGCCATTTGCGCAATTTCCACTGGAAGCGGCCCGAGGACCTCGCCCATTACCGCGCCGGACTCTTGAATGCGGGCGTGCCGCTCGGCAAACTGACCCTGGTCTTGAGCGACGTCAAACGCGTCGCCGAATCCTGAGGGCCAGCCGCGGCCACCCGGCAATGTCCCCTCCGCCTTTATTGACACGACAGTGAATTCAGCCACACTCCGCTACACGCTGAAGTAGTATAACGTGTTGTCGGTTTGTCAGGACTTTCCGCGCTCTATCGCCGCGTCTGTATTTCACGATTCGCCGTTTTCAGGATTTTGGGCCATGCATGACTCCGCTCCGAAGCCCCCCTTCGCCCCCTCGATCCAGGTCTCGCCGAACAATCCGTGTCCATTCCTCCGCGGCCTCGTCGGCGAAGGGTTTGTTGACGGCGGAACCGTCCCGCTCGGCACGCTGTCGCAAACGATCGCGAATGCAAGCGGCGAGACCGGGCTGAAGAAGGTCTCGGCCCGCATCCAGGTCCGCGGCGTCGCGCTTATCGCCAACGGTCTTGGTCACGTCCTCAAGAGCATATTTTCGGGCGCGCAGCTCGACGCGTTGCGTGGCGGCCCTCTCGACAAGCGCGGTGCCGGCTCGCGCGTGCTCGGCGTCGACGGCAAGGTCGATGAGGACGAGCTTGCGCGGTTTGCGAGCTTCGGCCGGACCTACCAGGATCCGAACGGCGGCGGCTCCGAGCCCGGTCTCAACGCCTCGGAAATCGGCGTCTTCATGCGCGACAACCTCAAGCGCGCCGGCAGCGCCGCGCGCTGGTACTACCCCCTGCTGATGAAGTTCGAATGGCCGATCCTCCTGAAGATCGTGGGCAAGGGCGCGGGTGAGGACCGCTATCTCAGCGTGGCCGACGTGCGCACTCTGTTCAACGAGCGGCAATTCCCTGCTCGCATCAATCAGCGGCTCGTCTCGCAGCCGGTGCTGTCGACCTGCCAGCGCGTGGTGCGGGGCGCCCTCAAGGTTGCGGCCCTGCTCGTCGCCCTCGGTCTCGCCTTGCTCGTTGCGGTCGCCGAATTCCCCGACCAGGTGCGCGCCATGCTGCCGCAAAAGGGAATTCTCGTGAATCTCCTGCCGCCGCCCTTGCCCGCGGTCCCCGAGACGAAGGCGGCCTTTTGGCTCGAACAGAACTGGTCGCTGAAGGACAGGCACTGGTTTCACCATGCCAGCCAGGGCACCGCGACCTTCCCGGTGCCCTATGAATGGTTCATGGCCCTGGAGCAGCCGCGCCTGCATCTGTTCTCGCGGCCGGGCATGATGACGGACAGCGCCTATCTCGAGCGCTTCGGGTTCATCCCGAGCCCGCAGTCGATCCAGACCGACGCGACGTCACTGCGCCGCTTCGGCTACGCCAATGTCTACGAGACGACGCAGGTGCCGGACTGGTCGACGAGGTGGACGCCGGCGGAGAACGTCGACGGCCTGCCGGTCGGCTTCGCACGAATGACCGGGGTCAGCGATCCCGCGACGGGCCGTCGCGAAGAGGACAAGATCGGACTGACCTGCGCGGCCTGCCATACCGGCCAGATCCACTACCAAGGCGTGGACGTGCGTTTCGACGGCGGTCCGGCCATGACCGATCTGAAGAAGCTCGAGCTCTCCACCGGCCTGTCGATCGCCTACACGCTTTACGTGCCGTTCCGCTTCCAGCGCTTCGCCGATCGCGTGCTCGGCCCCGATGCCAGCAAGGCTGACCGCGCCGCGCTCAAGCAGAAGCTCAGCGCGATCGGCAACTTCCTGATCGACTGGGCGCAAACCCAGCAAAAGACGATTGAAGGCAAGAAGACCTGGAACGGCCGGCAGCAGAGTGACACCGAGGAAGGGTTCGGTCGCCTCGACGCCCTCAATCGCATCGGCAATCAAGTCTTTTCGCAGGATCTCGCGCTGAGCGGGCTTAAGGGTTTCGAGAAGAACCTGCACGCCCAGGACGCCCCGGTCAGCTATCCCCCGATCTGGACCGTGCCCTGGTTCAAGTTCGCCCAGTACGACGCCTCGATCGAGCAGCCGCTGATCCGCAACGCCGGCGAAGCCCTCGGCGTGACGGCGCTGCTCAACCTGTCCGACGCCTACCCGGAGGACAGGCTGTGGCGGTCCTCCGTTCATATCAACACGCTCGGCTGGATCGAGGACATGCTCAGGGGGCCAGATCCGTTCAAGACGGCAGATCCCTCCACCGGTCCGAAGTTCGGCGGCCTGCTGGCGCCGAAATGGCCCTCTCAGATCCTTGGCGACAATTGGAGGCTCGATCAGAAGAAGGTCGACAATGGCCGCAAGATCTACGCCGAGATGTGTTCCGGATGCCATCTGCCGGCGATCGACACCCCGGCTTTCTGGTCGTCGGGCCATTGGGAGCCGAGCGGCGACAGCAAGGTGCTGAACGCGGTGACGATCCCCCTCGACGAGATCAAGACGGATCCCGAACAGTCGCTCGTGCTCAGCAACAGGATCGTCGATTTGCCCGGCTTCCTGAAGGTGAATACGGCCGACCTCCAGAAATGGTGGCAATGCGATGTCTCGACCGCGAGTTCGCCGACCGAGATGGTTTATGCGCTGGGGCTCATGACGGTGGTGGATCTCGTCGCCCGCAAATGGATGGACGACGAGAAGACTCCGGACGCCGAGCGGGCGAAATTGTGGAATCTCGCGCGCAAGAACTGCCTCAATCCGGTGGGTGGGGCACGCTATCGGGCACGGCCGCTGAACGGCATCTGGGCCACGGCGCCCTATCTGCACAACGGTTCGGTGCCGTCTCTCTACTGGTTGCTGAAGCCTGCGAGCGAGCGCCCGCAAAAATTCTGCATGGGCCGCCACGACTATGATCCCGTGACCGTCGGCTTTGCGGTCGCGGCCAACGAGAAATGCAAGACGGGTGAAACCGAGTTCTCGGCGGGGTCGGACAAGGATCCGATCCAGGGCAACAGCGTGCTCGGCCATTCCTTCGAGCGCAAACCGGGCGAGGAAAAACGTCCCGGCGTCATCGGCCGCGTGTTCAAGGACGACAACGAGCGCTACGATCTGATCGAGTATCTGAAGACGCTGTAGTCGAGCTCTGTCCCAAGCAGGCCGCCCTCATCCTGAGGAGCCCGCGCAAAGCGGGCGTCTCGAAGGATGGCCGCGGGCGAGAGCCGGGCCTTCATGGTTCGAGACGCGCGTTCCGCGCTCCTCACCATGAGGGTCTTGCGAACTAAGCGGGGCGAGGGAGCGCACCTCGCGCGCAGCAGCCATTCACTTCAAATCCTCACTTGAACAGCGGCGTGCCCGGCACGAAGGCGTCGAAGGCGGCCCAGAATTGGGAACGGTAGCGGTCCTGCTCCTGGAGGATCTCGTGCTTGGAGCCGGCGATCACGAGATGGGAGCCGGCGCGCAAATGATAGGCGAACTCCTCGATCGCCGCGATCGAGACCACGGTGTCGCTGGAGGCCGCCAGCATCAGGATCGGCTGACGGATCTCGGACGGGTAGTTTTTGCCCCTGAAGGTGTTCATCGCGCGGAAAGCGGTATCGGCCCAGGCGACCGTCGGTGACGCCAGCCCGAGGGTCGGATCCTCCTCAAGGATCGCGGCATTGCGCGCATAGCGCACGGGATCGCTGGTCAGCGGATTGTTGATGAAGGGATTGAGCCCGGTGATCTGGTCGCTGCCGCCGGGGACATAGCGGCCGCCCATTCCCAACACGCGCATCGTCTTCAGCAGAGCCCGCGCCGGAAACGAGGTGGCGCGGCCGGGCAGGTCGATCATCGGCGCCGACAGCACCATGCGGTCGAACCAGCGCTTGCCCGCATGCGCCACCCGCAGCATCACGGTGCCGCCCATGGAGTGGGCGAGCGCGAAGAAGGGCGGCGGGCAATCCGGCAGCACCACCTGCTGCACGAAGGTCTCGACGTCGATCTCGAAATCGGCGAAGTCGCGGACATAGCCCTTGCGCGGATCGCGCAGGCGGCGCGAGGAGTGGCCCTGCCCGCGCCAGTCGATCATCGCCACCGCAAAGCCGCGGTCGCGCAAATCGCGCACGGTCTCGAAATATTTCTCGATCTGCTCGCTGCGCCCGGTGAAGACGCAGACCGTGCCCTTGCGGTTCGCCGGTGGCGCCCAGCGCGCAAAGCGCAGCTCGACGCCATCGGGGGTCTTGATGGTACCGCTGACGACGTCTTCGGGAACGGGATTGGATGGTATCGAGACCAGCGTCATGATGAGGAGGGCTTGGGCACGAAGTGCTGCAAATCAGGGGGCGGGAGCGCCGAAAAGGCTAAGTATCCGCCCTCTTGAACGCCGTTCTCCTCAACCCATATCACCTTGGTGCAGGCCGCTACCAGTGTTTCGGAACCGGAACATCAGGCTGCACACAGACGAAAGCCCGGCCCGATTGGCGGGCGGGTTACCAACAGTCGCTCAATGGAGGACTTGACCATGCGTACCTACGACCTGACCCCCTTCTACCGTTCCACCGTCGGCTTCGACCGCCTCTTCAACCTGCTTGACCAGGCCGGTTCGGACGGCAGCCCCGGTTATCCCCCCTACAATATCGAGCGCACCGGCGAGAACGACTACCGCATCACCGTTGCGGTTTCGGGCTTTGCCAAAGATGAGCTCTCCATCGTCGCGAAGGAAAACACGCTGACGATCAAGGGCGAGAAAGTCGCCAACGAGAACTCGAAGGCCGAAGTGCTGTACCGCGGCATCGCCGCGCGTGCCTTCGAGCGCGCGTTCCAGCTTGCCGACTTCGTGCAAGTGAAGAACGCCTCGCTCGAGAACGGGCTGCTTCACGTCGATCTCGTCCGTGAGATTCCCGAAGCGAAGAAGCCCCGCCAGATCGCGATCAACACCGGTGCGCAAGGCGCACAGGTGATCGAGAACTCGGTAGCCGCGTAAATCACGTCGGCCACTTCCAAGTTGCGAAAACGCCCCGGTGCCCCGGGGCGTTTTTTTATGTCGTCCCGGCGAAGGCCGGGACCCATAACCACAGGGATTAGTGTGGCGAAGACTTGCCGTTCGGTACTCCTACCACGAATAACCGAGGGACCTCGCGGTATGGGTCCTGGCCTTCGCCAGGGCGACACCGTTGGTGTGATGCGGGCCACCGCATCAAACGCCCACGCTTAGTCCAGCCCTTGTGCCGCCGGCATCTCCTGTGTCGGCAGGATCGTCGCGGCAGGCTTGGCCTGACCTACGGTCGGCGCGGCGGCTTGCGGTGGGACCTCAGCGGGCTTTGCCGGCACGGCCGCCACGGTCTGCGTGGTAGGTTGAGCCTGCGCTGCCTGCGCCGCCGCGGGTTCGGCTGGCTTGGCGGCGACCGGCGCCTCGCGTGGCGGAGCCGCCTTCGGGAGCGGGACGGAGCGGCTGGCGACATGTGGGATCGGGGCCGGTGGGCGTGGCGGACCATTGCGGATCATGGTTGGCGGCGGTAGCGCGCTTTGCGGGCGGTAAGGCGCAACCGCAGGCTGCTCGTAGCCCGGCGCCATACCGTAGGCGTCGGCAGCCGGCATGAAGCGCAAAATCCTTCCGTCGCGGGCATCGATCACCAGCCGGCCGTCCTCGCCCCGGCGGTCAATCACCGCGATGGTGTAGACGCCGCCGCGCAGGCGCGGGATGCCCAATGGAGAAAAGCCGTTTTCGCGCAGCACCGCGTAGACCTCGGTCGATGGCAGCAGCACCGAGGCCGGCCCGCGTTCTTCGTAGCCATAGCCATAGCGCGGCGGCGGGGGCGGCGCGGCCTCCGGCGGCGCATAGGGCCCGTCGAAATCCGAGACCGCGATCATCGCCCCTCGCGCTGGAACTTGCGCTTGTGCGGCGGTCGCGGCCAGCGCCAGCGCGGCGGCAGCCATCCATCCTGTGAAAAACTTCATGATCGAGACGCTCCTGTCAGGCCCCCGGATGGATCGCACTCTTTCGCTTCTTGCGGCGTGGCGCGGCTTCCGAAGGGTTGATCAGAAGCTTCATTGGGGATTCCGGCGTCGGCGGGGCCGGATCAGGGCGCGTTTGCTTCAAAAGCGGGGCCGCGCAACTTTTGGAAAGGGATCGATTGATCTATGGGGAATCGGGACTTGCGCGCGCTTGTGTGATAGACAAAAATTTGGCAAGGTGGCGGTTAGGACAGGAAGACTGTCTCAATTTTGCTTGCGGTTCCGGCATAGGGATTGCAACGAAAGTCGGTGCTTTCGAGCGCCAAGAAGGCAACAGGCAAAGCCGTTCTCGGGGACGAAGAACGCCTTGGCCTGAATTTAAGAAAATGCGGCTCGCGAGCGGACGAGCGGTGACCCAGAAGCGGGTGCCGCGGGACGCCCAAGGTGCGCCGAAGATGGCGGTGAGGCAGCTTGCCGCATGGAGAGGACGAGGACATGAACGGGTCGCAAGTCGAGCGCGGAAACATCGTGGCAGAGCAACTGTCGGCGACGGTCGCCTCGAAAACGACTGATCCGATTCAGGAACACAATTCACGCCCGCCGGCCGTAGGCTTGTACGATCCGAGCCTGGAAAAGGATTCCTGCGGCGTCGGCTTCATCGCCAACATCAGGGGCAAGAAGTCGCACGAGATCGTCGCGGACGCGCTCAGCATCCTGTGCAACCTCGAGCACCGCGGCGCCGTCGGCGCCGACCCGCGCGCCGGTGACGGCGCCGGCATTCTGGTGCAGATCCCGCATGCTTTCTTCAGCCGCAAGGCGAAGGAACTCGGCTTCGCGCTGCCCAATCCCGGCGAATACGCCATCGGCGCGCTGTTCATGCCGCGCGACACCGCCTGGCGCAACGTCATCAAGAGCATCATCGCCGACCAGATCAAGGAAGAGGGCCTGACGCTGCTCGGCTGGCGCGACGTGCCGACCGACAATTCCTCGCTCGGCGTCACCGTGAAGCCGACCGAGCCCGCCTGCATGCAGGTGTTCATCGGCCGCAACGGCACCGCCAAGACCGAGGACGATTTCGAGCGCCGGCTCTACATCCTGCGCAAGTCGATTTCGCAAGCGATCTATCAGCGCCGCGACCGCGGCCTCGCCGGCTATTATCCGTGCTCGATGTCGTGCCGCACCGTGATCTACAAGGGCATGTTCCTCGCCGATCAGCTCGGCAAGTACTATCCCGATCTGCACGAAAAGGATTTCGAGAGCGCGCTGGCGCTCGTTCACCAGCGTTTCTCGACCAATACCTTCCCGGCGTGGTCGCTGGCGCATCCCTACCGCATGATCGCGCATAACGGCGAGATCAACACGCTGCGCGGCAACACCAACTGGATGGCGGCGCGCCAGGCCTCGGTGAGCTCCGAGTTGTACGGCAAGGACATCAACCGGCTCTGGCCGATCTCCTACGAAGGCCAGTCGGACACCGCCTGCTTCGACAACGCGCTCGAATTCCTGGTGCAGGGCGGCTACTCGCTGCCACACGCCGTCATGATGATGATTCCGGAGGCGTGGGCCGGCAATCCCTTGATGGATGAGAAGCGCCGCGCCTTCTACGAATATCATGCCGCCCTGATGGAGCCGTGGGACGGCCCCGCCGCGATCGCCTTCACCGACGGCCGCCAGATCGGTGCCACGCTCGACCGCAACGGCCTTCGTCCGGCGCGCTATCTCGTCACCAAGGACGACCGCATCGTGATGGCGTCCGAGATGGGCGTGCTGACGATTCCCGAGGACCAGATCATCACCAAGTGGCGCCTGCAGCCCGGCAAGATGCTGCTGGTCGACCTCGAGCAGGGCCGCCTGATCCCCGACGACGAGATCAAGGCCGAGCTCGCCAGGAGCCATCCCTACACCGAGTGGCTGGAGCGAACCCAGATCGTGCTGGAAGAGCTGCCGAAGGTGCCGACCACCGGCGTGCGCTCCAACCTGTCGCTGCTCGATCGCCAGCAGGCGTTCGGCTACAGCCAGGAAGACATCACCATCCTGATGACGCCGATGGCCTCCACCGGCGAGGAAGCCGCAGGCTCGATGGGCAACGACACGCCGATCTCGGCGCTGTCGGCCAAGGCCAAGCCGCTGTTCACCTATTTCAAGCAGAACTTTGCGCAGGTCACCAACCCGCCGATCGACCCGATCCGCGAGGAGCTGGTGATGAGCCTCGTCTCCATCATCGGACCGCGGCCGAACCTGTTCGACCTGCAAGGCCTTGCCACCACCAAGCGCCTCGAAGCACGCCAGCCGATCCTGACCGACGCGGACCTCGAAAAGATCCGCTCGATCTCCGAGGTCGCGGAGTCGCACTTCAAGTCGCGCACGCTGGACACCACCTTCCACGCCGGCCTCGGCGCGGCCGGCATGGACCAGGTGCTGGACGAGCTCTGCGCGCGCGCCGAGAGCGCGGTGCGCGAGGGCGTCAATATCATCATCCTGTCCGACCGCATGGTCGGCACCGACCGGGTTCCGATCCCGTCGCTGCTGGCCTGCGCCGCCGTGCATCATCATCTGATCCGCACCGGGTTGCGCACCTCGGTCGGCCTCGTCGTCGAATCCGGCGAACCGCGCGAAGTGCATCACTTCGCCTGTCTGGCCGGCTACGGCGCGGAAGCGATCAATCCGTATCTGGCGTTCGAGACCATCATCGCGATGAAGGACCGCCTGCCCGGCTCGCTCGACGACTACGAGATCGTCAAGCGCTACATCAAGTCGATCGGCAAGGGCCTGCTCAAGGTGATGTCCAAGATGGGCATCTCGACCTACCAATCCTATTGCGGCGCGCAGATCTTCGACGCCATCGGCCTGAAGGCGGAATTCGTCGGAAAATTCTTCGCCGGCACGCATACCCGCGTCGAGGGCGTCGGTCTTGGCGAGATTGCCGAAGAGGCGGTGCGCCGTCATGCCGACGCGTTCGGCGATGCGCTCGTGTACAAGACCTCGCTCGATGTCGGCGGCGAATATGCCTATCGCAGCCGCGGCGAGGACCATGCATGGACCGCCGAGTCGGTGGGGCTGCTGCAGCACGCCGCGCGCGGCAATTCGCTGGAACGCTACCGCGCCTTCGCGAAGATCCTCAACGAGCAGTCGGAGCGTCTCCTGACGCTGCGCGGCCTGTTCAGGATCAAGAACGCGGACGAAGAGAAGCGCAAGCCGGTGCCGCTCGACCAGGTCGAGCCGGCCAAGGACATCGTCAAGCGTTTCGCCACCGGCGCGATGAGCTTCGGCTCGATCTCGCGCGAGGCGCACACCACGCTCGCGATCGCCATGAACCGGATCGGCGGCAAGTCGAACACCGGCGAGGGCGGCGAGGAAGCCGACCGCTTCAAGCCGCTGCCGAACGGCGATTCCATGCGCTCGGCGATCAAGCAGGTCGCCTCGGGCCGCTTCGGCGTCACCACGGAGTATCTCGTCAACTCCGACATGATGCAGATCAAGATGGCGCAGGGCGCCAAGCCCGGCGAAGGCGGCCAGCTGCCCGGCCACAAGGTCGATGCGACCATCGCAAAGGTCCGGCATTCGACGCCGGGCGTCGGCCTGATCTCGCCGCCACCGCACCACGACATCTACTCGATCGAGGATCTGGCGCAGCTGATCTACGACCTCAAGAACGTCAACCCGGACGGCGCGGTCTCGGTCAAGCTCGTCTCGGAGATCGGCGTCGGCACGGTGGCCGCGGGCGTGGCCAAGGCGCGCGCCGACCATGTCACCATCGCGGGCTTCGAGGGCGGCACCGGCGCTTCGCCGCTCACCTCGATCAAGCACGCGGGATCACCGTGGGAGATCGGCCTCGCCGAAACCCACCAGACGCTGGTGCGCGAGCGGCTGCGCAGCCGCATCGTGGTCCAGGTCGACGGCGGTTTCCGCACCGGCCGCGACGTCGTGATCGGCGCGCTGCTCGGCGCCGACGAGTTCGGCTTCGCCACCGCGCCCTTGATCGCGGCCGGCTGCATCATGATGCGCAAGTGCCACCTCAACACCTGCCCGGTCGGCGTCGCGACCCAGGACCCGGTCCTGCGCAAGCGCTTCACCGGCCAGCCCGAGCATGTGATCAACTACTTCTTCTTCGTCGCCGAGGAGGTCCGCGAGATCATGGCCTCGCTCGGCTTCCGCAGCTTCAACGAGATGATCGGCCAGGTGCAGCTGCTCGACCAGACCAAGCTGGTCGCGCACTGGAAGGCCAAGGGCCTCGACTTCTCCAAGCTGTTCGTCAAGCAGAAGGAAGAGAAGGGCCAGAAGATCTATCACTCCGAGCGCCAGAACCATCATCTGGAAGCGGTGCTCGACCGCACGCTGATCGAGCAGGCGACGCCTGCGCTCGACCGCGGTGCGCCGGTGAAGATCGAGGCCCAGATCAACAGCACCAACCGCTCCGCGGGCGCGATGCTGTCGGGTGCGGTCGCCAAGATCTACGGCCATGCCGGCCTGCCGCATGAGACCATCCATGTCAGCCTCAAGGGCACCGCCGGCCAGGCCTTCGGCGCGTGGCTGGCGCAAGGCGTCACCTTCGAGCTCGAAGGCGAGGCCAACGACTATGTCGGCAAGGGCCTCTCGGGCGGCAAGATCATCGTCAAGCCGCCGGCCAACAGCGGCATCGTGCCGGAAGAGAGCATCATCGTCGGCAACACCGTGATGTACGGCGCCATTCAAGGCGAGTGCTACTTCCGCGGCATCGCCGGCGAGCGTTTTGCCGTGCGAAATTCCGGCGCCGTGGCGGTGGTCGAGGGCGCGGGCGATCATTGCTGCGAATACATGACCGGCGGCATCGTGGTCGTGCTCGGCAAGACCGGGCGCAACTTCGCGGCCGGCATGTCGGGCGGCATCGCCTATGTGCTGGACGAGACCGGCGACTTCGACAGGCTGTGCAACATGGCGATGGTCGAGCTCGAGCCGGTGCTGTCGGAAGAGCTGATCAACGCCGGCACCTATCACCACTCCGGTGACCTCGAGGCGCACGGCCGGGTCGACGTGTTCAAGGACCTGCTCGCCTCCGACGTCGAGCGGCTGCATGTCCTGATCACCCGCCATGCCAAGGCGACCGGCTCCAGGCGCGCTGCCGACATCCTGGCCAACTGGAAGGACTGGCTGCCCAAATTCCGCAAGGTGATGCCGGTCGAATACCGGCGCGCGCTGCGCGAGATGGCCGCCAACGCGGACGCCGAGCCGAAAATCGCGATCGGGGCTTAGGACATCAGCGCCCGTCATTGCGAGCGCAGCGAAGCAATCCAGACTTTCTACTCGGAAGCAGACTGGATTGCTTCGTCGCAAGAGCTCCTCGCAATGACGGTGAGGAAACAACAAACGATTAGACGGCAGGGACTTCGGGTTTAATGGGCAAGATCACGGGTTTTCTCGAAATCGAACGGCATGACCGCAAGTACACCCCGGTCGCCGAGCGCGTGAAGCATTTCCACGAGTTCGTCGTTCCCCTCTCCGAAAAGGAAACGCGCGACCAGGCCGCGCGCTGCATGAACTGCGGCATTCCCTATTGCCACGGCACCGGCTCGGTCTCGCCCGGTACACCGGGCTGCCCGGTCAACAACCAGATCCCGGACTGGAACGACCTCGTCTACCAGGGCAACTGGGAAGAGGCCTCGCGCAATCTGCACTCGACCAACAATTTCCCGGAGTTCACGGGGCGCATCTGTCCGGCGCCGTGCGAAGCCTCCTGCACGCTCAACATCGACGACAACCCCGTCACCATCAAGACCATCGAATGCGCGATCGTCGACCGCGCCTGGGACAATGGCTGGCTGAAGCCCGAGGTCGCCGCCCACAAGACCGGCAAGAAGGTCGCGGTGATCGGCTCGGGTCCGGCCGGCATGGCCTGCGCGCAGCAGCTCGCACGCGCCGGCCACGACGTGCATCTGTTCGAGAAGTTCGCCAAGGCCGGCGGCCTGCTGCGCTACGGCATCCCCGACTTCAAGATGGAAAAGGGCGTCATCGACCGCCGCGTCACGCAGATGGAAGGCGAAGGCGTCACCTTCCACTACAACAGCCATGTCGGCGTCGACGGCAATGTCGATCCGCGCGAGATGCTCAACGAGTACGACGCCGTCGCGCTGACCGGCGGCGCCGAAGCCCCGCGCGACCTGCCGATCCCCGGCCGCGACCTCGCCGGCATCCACTACGCGATGGATTTCCTGCCGCAGCAGAACCGCCGCGTGTCCAATGAACCGTTGAACGGCGTCCAGGAGATTCTGGCCGGCGGCAAGCATGTCGTCGTCATCGGCGGCGGCGACACGGGATCCGACTGCATCGGCACCTCGCTGCGCCAGGGCGCGCTCTCCGTGACCCAGCTCGAGATCATGCCCGCTCCGCCCGAGCACGAGAACAAGGGCCTGACGTGGCCGAACTGGCCGCTGAAGATGCGGACGTCCTCGAGCCAGGCCGAAGGCGCGGTCCGCGAATTCGCCGTGCTGACGCAGAAGTTTTCGGGCGATAACGGCAAGGTCAAGAAGCTGCATTGCGTGCGCGTCGACGACAAGTTCAAGCCGATCGCCGGCACCGAGTTCGAGCTCGACGCCGACCTCGTCCTGCTCGCGATGGGCTTCGTCCATCCCGTGCACGAGGGCCTTTTGAAGCTGCTGTCGGTCGAGCTCGACCCGCGCGGCAACGTCAAGGCCAACACGCTCGACTACCAGACCTCACGCCCGAACGTGTTCACCGCCGGTGACATGCGCCGCGGCCAATCGCTGGTGGTCTGGGCCATCCGCGAGGGCCGGCTGTGCGCCAGGTCGATCGATACGTTCCTGATGGGGAAGACGGATCTGCCGCGCTGAACTTTGCGCGAGCCGCGCAAGCTCGGAGTCAGGCAATAAATCCGCTGTCGTCCTGGCGAAAGCCAGGACCCATACCGCGTGATCCCTCGATCGTTGGCCGGTCGCAGTACCAAACGACGAGTCTTCGCCAAACTACTCCCTGGGGTGATGGGTCCTGGCTTTCGCCAGGACGACACCTCGGGCTTGGTATCGCCAATGGCAACGGCCACACGCGCTAATTCTGCAGCCTCACCCCGACCATCGCCACCGTGCCCTGCGAGCTTGACCCCGCCTGGTTCGAATCCAGGATGTCGTGGCGCAGCGTGCCCTTGATCCAGATGTTGCGGTTGAGCTTGTAGATCAGATTGCTTTCGAACGAGTAGGTCTTGTCGTTGCGATTCTGGCCCTGGTAGTCGTAGGTGCCGTAGGTGAATTTGCCGACGGCAGTGAGCCAGCGGCGGAAGTCGTGATCGACTTCGACCCCGTAGGTATGCACCAGCACGCCGGAGGAGCCGGGGATAGTGGTCTCGGCGATCTGCGTGTCGGTGGCGAATTTCACCGTGGTGAGGCCGCTTGCATTCCAGATCAGCGAGCCCGAGGTCAGGAAGCCGGCGAGCTGGCTCAAGCGCGGATCGACGTAGTTGCGCGCGGAATAGCCGACCGAGACCTCGCCGGTGAGGATGCGCGAGAACTCGAAGGACGTGCCGACCTTGGCGTAGCCGCCGTTCGAATCGCGGAAGAAGCCGTTGCGGTCGGCGGCCTGGTCATGGACGCGGGTGTCGCCCTGGATCTCGACGAACGGCTTCAGCCCCGGCTTGAGGTCGTAGGAGAAGCGCCCCACGCCGCCATACTGGTTGAAGTCGCGGTCATCGTTGCTGAAGGTCGAGCCGTCGGTGAGTTTCGAGTTGGTGTAGGCGGTGCGATCGACGGTCGCGCCAGCCGCGACCTGGAAGCGGTTGAAGGTCTGGTCGAAGCCGACGGTCGTGCCATAGGTGGCATAAACAGGAAATTTCTGCAGGCCGGCCTGCACGTTCGGGCTGCCGGGATTATCGGTGGCGAGCCGCAGGCGCAGCTGCGAGGTCAGCTTGAGATCGCGATTGACGTCGATGCGGCCGTCGACATGGCCGGTGAAATCGGGGCGGTCGACCTCGACCGGCGAGGGCGAGGCAAAGCCGTCGATCGTCGCCGGCATGTTGTTGGTGTAGCCCGAGAACGAGCCGCGCAGATCCGCGACCAGCGCGTGGCGCTCCCAATCGGACGCCACGAGCAGGTCGGGCGCGACGACATAGGCCGGCGAGCCGACCGGCTTGTTCAAGCGCGCCGGGTTGGTGTCGTAGCCTGTGGAGAGCTCGAGCCCGCCCTTGATCAGGAAGCTGCCGGCATAGTCGCCGACCGCGCCGAATGCATCCTCGTCGAGCTTGAGGCGGCGGCGCAGCGGCTGGCCGGGCACGTTGCCGGCCAGCGCCGGCGGCACCGGTGTCTTGTGCGCGGTCTCGGAGGGCGGCGGCGCGATGCGCGGCGGGCCGAGCGTTCGCTCCGGCGTTGCCGGCGGCACCGGCGAGCCGGGGCCGACCGGGCGCTTCGGCTTCGGCTGTCCGGGATAGAGCTTCGGCTGCTGTCGCTTGCGGTTGAGCGAATCGTAGCCGGAGGCGCTGGCGCCATTGGCGGCAGGCAGGCCGTAGAGCGGGACCTGGTTGGTCGGGTTTGGGTTGGTCGGGTTTTGGCTGTTCGGGTTCTGGCCTGGGCGCGCCGGCGCCTGCTGGCGCTTGCGCAAATCGGCATTGGGATCTGGCAGCGTCGGCAGTGCATCCGAGGGTGCCTGCGGCACGCCCGCGGTCCGGCGCGTCGGCAGCGTGTCGGGCGATGCGAAGCCACCGCGGTTAGGACTGAACAGATCGGGGGTGAGGCTCTGGGCCGCCCCGGGGGCGCTTCCGAGGACCGTCAGCGCAAAGCACGGCAAAGCCGCGCGCAGAAAATGCGCGCGCTTGCTCCGGCTCGTGCCTGGAGACGACCCCACGATGGAAGAACTCCAACGAAATCAAACACTTTCGCGATCATCCCAGCCGATCGGCGGGAACTATCGTTAATGGAGTTAAAACAATTATGGTTAACGACCGGTTGAGGGTTGGGGCGCCCTCGTCGCCTCGAAGGCCGTGGCGTGCTAAGCAGGCGCCAACGGACGAACGCCCCTCCTCCCTGGACCAGAACATGCCGAGTTCGAAACCGCTGATGACCCAATCATCCGGCCCCATTCCCGACAGCGTCGAATCCGCACTCCGCACGCTGGAAACGGAGAGCGGCGGTATCAACGCGCTCGCCGCCGCCCTGCGCGGCCCGCTGGGCGCGAGCTTCGCCCAGGCGGTCGATCTGATCCGCAACGCGAAGGGCCGCGTCATCGTCACCGGACTCGGCAAGTCGGGCCATATGGGCCGCAAGATCGCGGCAACGCTGGCCTCGACCGGCACGCCCGCCTTCTTCGTGCACACCGCCGAAGCCGCCCATGGCGACCTCGGCATGATCACCACCGACGACGTCATCATGGCGCTGTCCTGGTCCGGCGAGCAGCCGGAGATGAAGACGCTGGTGAACTATTCCGCGCGGTTCGCGATCCCCATGATCGCGGTGACGTCGAACGCGGCGTCCTCGCTCGGACAAGCGGCCGACATCGTGATCGAGCTGCCGAAGGCGCGCGAGGCCTGCCCGCACAATCTGGCGCCGACCACCTCGACCCTGATGCAGGCCGCGATCGGCGATGCGCTCGCGATCGCCCTGCTCGAAGGCCGCGGCTTCACCGCGCTGGAGTTCGCGCATTTCCACCCCGGCGGCAAGTTAGGGGCGATGCTGAAGTTCGTCCGCGACTACATGCGCACCGGCGCGGAGATCCCGGTCAAGCCGCTCGGCACCAAGATGTCGGACGCGGTGATGGAGATGTCGGCCAAGGGCCTCGGCTGCGTCTGCATCATCAACGATGCGGCCGAGGCTGTCGGCATCATCACCGACGGCGACCTGCGCCGTCACATGCGGCCGGACCTGCTGACGGCATCGGTCGATGACGTCATGACCAGGCAGCCGAAAACCGTGCCGCCCTCGATGCTGGCCACCGAGATGATCGAGGTGCTGAACACCCGCAAGATCACGACGCTGGTGGTGACCGAGGCGGACAAGGTGGTGGGCATCGTGCACCTGCACGATCTGCTGCGGGCGGGCGTGGCGTAGCGCACGCGCGCTCTCCTCCGTCATTGCGAGCGTAGCGAAGTAATCCAGACTGCCTCCGCGGAAAGACTCTGGATTGCTTAGCTACGCTCGCAATGACGACGGTTAAAGCTACGCCGGAAATCTTGCCGCCGTCTCCTCCAGCGGCAACCGCAGTCCGTTCGCCAGATACGAGACCGTGCGGTAGAAGCCGCACAGCAGCATGATCTCCAGGATCTGCGCCTCGTCGTAATGCGCCGACAGCGCGGCGAACTCGGCGTCGTCAAGCGTCGCACGGTGATGCAGCGCGTCGATGGCGGCGATCAGCGCCTGCTCGGCCGGGGACCAGCACGGCGACGCCGCATCGCCCTGCACGGTGGCACGCACCTCGTCAGAGGTGAGCTTCGCGGGCGCCGCGAAGACCGCGACGTGCACGCCCCATTCATATTGGCATTTGTTCAGCGCGCAGGTGCGGTCAATGACGATCTCGCGCTGGCGCAACGAGAGCGGGCCGGGATCGAGCAGGCCGGCGGCGCGAAATTTGTCCCAGGCGCGGGTTTGGCCCGCCATCACCCGGAACAGCAGCAGCGGCGGCGCACCGCGCATGATGCGGTCGAACTGCGCCTGGATCTCCGGGGGATAAGGCGGGGTGAGCGGGGCAATGCGCGGCGTGGCCTGGGACATCGGCCGTCTTCCTTGCTACATTTACTGTAGCATTACGCTACACTATTTGTAGCGACACGCAAGAGGCCGACAATGGCGAAACAGACCACTTCCAGATCGCGCGGCGTCCGTGGCTCGCGCACCGGGCGGCCGATCATGGTGCTGCTCGACCTCCTGGGACGACGCTGGAGCCTGCGGATCCTGTGGGAATTGCGCGATGCCCCCCTCACCTCGCGCGCATTGCGCACCGCCTGCGACGAGGCCTCGCCGACGGTGCTGCAGGCGCGGCTGGACGATTTACGCGAGGCCGGGTTCGTGGCGCTCGGCGAAGCCAGCGGTTACGGGCTGACGGCGCTCGGACGGGAATTGTGCGAGACGTTCATGCCGCTGCATAGGTTTGCGGAGAGGTGGCGCAGCAAGAGCGGCGCGTAAGTCTGGCGATGCCGTCCCGACAAGCTCGTCATTGCGAGCGAAGCGAAGCAATCCAGAATTGATCTTCCCCCAAAAAAGTGGACATGGATCAAGCCGATTTTAGCTCCATCTCGACCGGGCTGATATAGCCGATGGCCGAGTGTCTTCGGGTCTGATTGTAGAAGCCTTCGACGTAAGCGAAGATGTCGCGCTCGGCTTCATTGCGGGTCTCATATTGACGGTGATGGATCAGTTCGGTCTTGAGGGTGTGGAAGAAGCTTTCCATCGGGGCATTGTCGTAGCAGTCGGCTCTGCGGCTCATTGAAGGCCGGAAGCCGGCGGCTTGCAGTGCTTGGCGGTACTCGGTTGAAGCGTATTGTGTGCCGCGATCGGAATGATGGATCAGCCCGGGACCTGGTCTTTGCGCCTTGATCGCCATTCGTAATGCGGCGA